>JAYQWI020001212.1:0-4800 GCA_035871815.2 Candidatus Parabeggiatoa communis | reverse complement strand
TTTTTTACTAAAAAGTTTTTGCGCGCCAAAACTTTTTCATGAAATTCATTTTTCATTTCAAATGTCGTGTTAGACTGGCCTCTCAAACTGTTATAATTAACATTATGAGTCCATCAACTTTCAAACACCCCTCGGTGACTTATTTGGAAATTTCGTCTCAGCATGTCGGGCAACGTATTGATAATTTTTTACTGACCCACCTAAAAGGCGTGCCGAGAAGTCATATTTACCGAATTTTGCGAACTGGGGAAGTACGTATTAATAAAGGCCGTATTAAACCCACCTACCGTTTACAAGTGGGCGATGTCTTGCGTCTGCCGCCCGTGCAATACCAGCCAAGCTCTCCAAACCTGCCCAGTGCAAACCGCAGAACAGAATTGGCAAACTCTATTTTGTACGAAGATCCCCTTCTGTTAATTATCAATAAACCGACAGGTATGGCCGTGCATGGTGGCAGCGGCATTAACGGTGGCGTAATTGAAGGTTTGCGTGCCTTATACCCCAATGCCCCTTATTTGGAATTAGTACACCGTTTAGATCGTGATACATCCGGTTGCTTAATGATTGCCAAAAAATACAGTATGCTACGGCGTTTGCATGCATTACTGCGCGAAGGGGCCATACATAAACAATATCTTGCCTTAGTGCAAGGACGTTGGGATAAACAAACCACAAAGGTAGAGGCCCCGTTGCGTAAAAATATTTTACAATCGGGAGAACGTATCGTGCGCGTCAATAGCGATGGTAAATCGGCCGTCAGTCAGTTTAGCATTGAACAGCGATTAACAACAACGACTTTATTGCGTGTACACCCTTTGACGGGTCGTACCCATCAAATCCGTGTGCATGCCGCCTATAAAGGCCATCCAATTGCGGGTGATAACAAATACGGTGATGAAAAGTTTAATCAACAAATGCGTCAGTACACACTCAAACGTTTATTTTTACACGCCGAAAAATTAGACATTGCTCTACCAGACATTAATTATCATGTCACCGTACACGCGCCCTTACCGCCAACCTTGCAACAGGTTTTAAAACGCTTGGAGGCAGCCGATGTCTAAAAAACCCTTTAAATTATTAGTATTTGATTGGGATGGCACCCTTATGGACTCACAGGCCCGTATTGTGACCAGTTTTCAAGCGGCGATTGCCGACTTGCATAAGGAAAAACGCAGTGTAGCACAAATTCGTCATCTCATTGGCTTAGGCGCAGAGACTGTCATTACGACTTTATTTCCAGGCGCATCTGAACAACAATGTGTACAACTGATAAAACGTTATCGCCATCATTTTTTTAACGCGCATTTACCAACCCCCTTATTTCCTGGGGTAACTGAAACAGTGCAGACTTTGCATAACGCGGGTTATTGGCTTGCAGTCGCCACCGGCAAAAGTCGCAAAGGGTTGAACGAGGCTTTAGTTGAAAGTCACTTAAGCGCATTATTTCACACCACCCGCTGTGGTGAAGAAACGAGTGATAAACCCAATCCACACATGCTGCAAGACATTATGGATGAACTCGGTATACTCCCCTCTGAAACTTTGATGATAGGTGATACTGAATACGATTTACAAATGGCTAAAAATGCAGGTGTCGCGAGTGTCGCCGTCAGCTACGGTATGCATGATAAAACGACATTGTTGACCTATAATCCTTTGATTTGCATAGATAACTTGCCCGCATTATCGACTTGGTTACAGGCTGATACCGAACCGACTGAGACAATTGGCAATTGACAATCGACACCGAACGTACTCGATAATTGATTGATTAATTAACTTAACAAAATCTGACAAAATCACATTTCTTCTATGTGTGGCTCAAATCAGGGTAGCAAATGAAACAGAGCAGATGAGAAGAGTGATAACGGATAACGGATAACGGATAACGGAACAGAAAAAATGCGAAAATTCAGTGATATACCCATCAAGAATAAGCTAAGCGCCATTATTCTTTTAACCAGCGGTATTTTATTGCTCTTGGCTTCGGGGGCACTCATCACCAGTGAATGGTTTGGATTGCGTCGTAGCATGGTTGCCGATCTCTTTGTTTTAGCTGATTTAGTTGGGATGAATAGCACAGCTGGGCTTAGCTTTGATGACAGCATAACTGTAGAAGAAAATATAGCCGCGTTAAAAGCCAATGAACATATTATATTAACCTACGTTTTTACACCAAATGGGCAACTGTTCGCTACTTACGTCAGAGATAAAGGAGAAAAAAATGCGGCCGGCTTGACACCTAATATAGAAGACGAGCTACAAAGTACAATCGCGCCCAGTTTGGCATCACTCGAAAAAAATGAACAACAAAACACAACGCTGCCAAATTTTGTGCCAGATAGACAAAACAATGTAGAAGAGGGACTCGAAAATGCTATCGTGCCTGATGTAGCAGAAGGCGAAATATTAGACGCGCATGATGAATCCAGCTTGGCCTCACTGATGGCAGATGAACCGACGGTGCCACCCAGCTTGGCAGAAAAGACGATCAGTGATTATTACTTTGCCAATCCAAATACATCAGGAAGCCAAATTAAAGATAATTATTTTTTCCATAAAAATGAGATAGAAATATTTAAACAAATTATTTTCGAGAATGAGATGAGTGGTACAGTCTATATTCGTGCCGATTTGACACTACTCTATGAACGCTTATGGTGGGCAATCAGTATTGTGGTTGTCGTGTTAATCCTTTCTTTATTGCTCGGTGTGTTGCTCGCTTCTAAACTCCAACAACTGTTCACAACGCCGATTTATAATCTCTTAAAAACCATGTCAACGGTATCGGTGCAGAAAAACTATACCCTCCGCGCCCAAAAAACCGGCGATGATGAACTCGGTACACTCGTTGACGGATTTAATGAGATGTTGGTACAGATTGACCAATACAGTAATCATTTAGAATACTTGGTTAAACAACGGACGATCCAACTTGCCCAAGCACGCGATCAAGCCTTGGCTGCCAACAAGACTAAAAGCGTCTTTCTCGCCAACATGTCTCATGAAATCCGTACCCCCATGAACGCGGTACTCGGTTATGCGCAACTCTTGCGGCGAGATACTAATTTAAATCAAGAACAACAAGACTCCCTCCATGCCATTGAAAAAAGTGGTAATCACCTGCTAGGATTAATCAATGATATTTTGGATATTTCCAAAATTGAAGCGGGGGCGATGGAATTACGGCCTGAGAATTTTTATATCAGCGAATTAGTTCAAGGCTTGTCAGCTATGTTCAAAATGCGCTGCGAGCAAAAACAATTAAAGTGGTGCGTGGAAAGCACAGTCCCAAAACAAGTGGTGTATGCTGATCAAAGCAAATTACGCCAAATTCTCATTAATTTATTGGGTAATGCGGTCAAATTTACGGAAACCGGAAAAATCCTCTTGCACGTCACACAAGAAGCGGAACTGTATTGCTTTAAAGTGATTGATACCGGGCCAGGGATTCCGGCAGAGGCTCAAAAAACGATTTTCAAACCGTTTCATCAAGATACCGCTGGCTACGATAAAGGCGGCACAGGGCTTGGCCTCGCAATCAGTCAGCAACAAGTTGATTTAATGGGTGGCGCTTTGACTTTGGAATCCGAACGGGGTAAAGGGGCGTGTTTTACAGTGCTGCTACCTTTCGCCCTTGGGGAGGGAGAAGTTGTCGTACAGGAAAAAGGGGTAGAAATTGCTCATATTGCGCCCGGCTACCATGTTTCTGCACTGGTTGTCGATGATGTCAAAGAAAATCGAAATATTTTGTCACGTATTTTGCGGGATATTGGCCTTGAAATCCGCGAAGCGGTTAATGGGCAAGACTGTTTAGAGCAAATTGCTGAACAACGGCCCGATATTATTTTTATGGATATCCGTATGCCCGTTATGGATGGCACAGAAGCTTTGTATCATATACGTGATAATTTTATTGATGACAAGATAATCTGTATTGCCATTTCTGCTTCAATGCTAAAAGAAGATACTGATTCAATGTTACAAGCGGGCTTTGATCATTTCATTTTCAAGCCTTTTCGTTTTGAAGAGATTTATGAGTGCTTAGATAAATTCCTAAACGTTGAATTTGAATATAAAACGTCTGAACCGGTGAGTGATTCAGAAGAATCAGCCCCCAGCCTTGATCTGGATTTCACTCAACTCTCTCTGCCCAAATCAATATACGAGCCTTTGCTAGAGGCAGCAGAATTAAGCAACTTAACGGCCATCGAAACGATAATGGCCGAGTTACACGAAGGCAATGCCGATCAACAAGCCTTAGCGAAACACTTTCAAGACTGTCTCGCGACTTATGATACTGATAGCATTCTTGATATACTGGAGCAAATGAATCCAGTAGAGGGTACTGAACCCAAAGCAGAAATAGCTGAAAAAATGACAGTATCAAGAGAGGCGGCTCCTGTGTCTTTGCCAAAACCGCTCTATAACGCTTTGTTAGAAGCGGCTGAATTTGGCAACTTAAGTGCTCTCGAAACGATGATAGCTGAATTACGCGAGGGTACGCCAGAACAACAAGACATGTTCAAACGCTTTCAAAACTATCTTGCCGATTACGATACGGATGCCATTTTTGAAACATTACAAAAAGAAGTGACTCCATTAGAAGTTGAAGAACTTGAAGAAGTTGAAGAAGAAAGATTAAATGACACAGCAGATAATTTTCAAATTAAAGAAAATGAGAGTTCAGAGTTGACGACTTTTCCTGATGAACCGATACCAAGTATTCCTGAGACAGTGCAAAGGCAACCGCTTGAATATCAAGAGATTCAATTTCAAGAACCACCAGATGACAAG
>JAYQWI020001211.1:0-1828 GCA_035871815.2 Candidatus Parabeggiatoa communis | reverse complement strand
GCGTAGCGGGCCGGTATATAAGTTGCCAACATACACGCGAAGGTAATTAACAACGGTATAAAAATGAAATATTCACCCACTAAATGTAATTTAAAGGGATAACCGAAAGTCCCACCGGGTGGCGGTGGCATGGGAATTTGTATTAAGTTGACAATGACTGCTACCACTAAAGTGGCTATGATACCAATAATCGCACCAAAAAATCCGATTAAGCCACCTTCTAATAAAAAAGCCCACATCACCTTGAGACGCGGTATGCCTACGGCCATTAACGTGCCGACTTCTGGAATGCGTTCCATGACTGTCATCATTAAGGTATTAAAGGATGTGAGGATAACGACGATAATAATAATACTCCCTAAAAAACCGAAAATAGTCCAATACAAATTGACGACACTGTGGTAAAAAGTGGCCTTTTCATACCAAGGCATGACGGTGAGATTGGGGAATTGGGTGCGTATTTGTGCGATTGAAATATCGGTTTGGCTGGTTTCACGTAAGACGACGATAAGACGAGAGATTTTATCTGTTTGTAATAAGGCTTGGCTGGCCGATAAGGTAAACATAATAAATCGTTCATTATATTCGGGTGTAAAATGGCGTACTAACCCGGCTACTTTGAAATCCATTCCATTTAAACCGCCGTAAACGGTTGTGGTTAAAATAGTCACCCAATCGCCCGGTTTCACGTCTAGCTTAGCGGCTAATTTTTCAGCCAAGACAATATGAGGTTCTTGAGGTTCTTCTAGGCTCGCTTGATATAAACCTTTGCCGGCGATTAATGGGGCAAAATTAGAGGCAAAAGCCTCTTCTTTATCGGCTTCCACACCACGCCCGACAAAAATTTCAGATTGATCACCATTACTGATGATGCCTTGTAATGCCAAACGCGCCATGCTGTAACGCACTGTAGGCATGTCGTTAATTTGTTTTTTCAGGGTGGGCACATTTTCCAATCCATACATCAAAGGATGTTCACCGCTGGCTTTTTGCACTGGAGCTGGATTTTCGATTTGGATATGCCCTAAATCCGTCCGAATGGTGGTTTCTTGTAAACCATAAAAAGAATATTCCATAAAACCTGCTGCTACCAGCACGGCCAAGGTACCAAACGCAACGGTAGCTGTAGACAAGATCGAACGGCGTTTATTACGCCACATATTTCTAAATGCAAAACGAAATAAGATCATGTTTGGATTTGCCCCTCTAACATCGCATAATTTTGCTCAAATTGATCCATCACCCTTGGATCATGTGTGGCAATTAAAAAAGCGGTGCCCTGTTGCTCATTCAACTTGTGCATCAATTGCATCACATCCTGTGCTGATTGGCTATCCAGATTGGCCGTTGGTTCATCAGCTAAAACCAGTTTTGGATGATTCACCATCGCTCTGGCTACGGCAACCCGTTGACATTGCCCACCCGACAAGGCGCGGGGATATTTATGGAGATGTTCAGCCAAACCCACTGCGGTGAGTAGTTCCTTTGCCCGCCGACGGCGTTCTGTTGCTGACACCTTACTATTATATAATAAGGGTAGCTCCACATTTTCATAAGCCGTCAGAACAGAGATTAAATTAAAGTCCTGAAAAACCAGTCCCACGTTTTCACGACGAAATTTGTCCAAAACGGTCATTTTATCAAAAGGCACCTTCTGCCCTTCAAATGAAATAGAGCCTTCATCAGGTACTTCTATGCACCCAATAATATTGAGTAAGGTGGTTTTACCACAACCCGAAGGGCCTGACAGTGCCGAAAAAGTGCCCGCTTGCAAACTCAATTCGATATGACGTAGAGCAACAAATTCTGTGACACCGTCATGGTAAGT
>JAYQWI020001210.1:0-6612 GCA_035871815.2 Candidatus Parabeggiatoa communis | reverse complement strand
TTCTATTACCGGTGGTACTGGTGTTTCTAAATCTGTTTTTATCCATCGAGCTTGTGAAGAAAAATATATCGAGTCTGAGCGCGTCAAAAAAATGCTCAGATTAGCGAGAGAATTAGAGGCCATTTGTGGCAATATCCCATTAGATATTGAATTTGGAATCCATAAAACCGGTAGCGTTTATTTATTTCAAGTTCGACGTATTTGTACAACTGGCAAATGGCATCCTGATATTGAAAAAAGAGTCAGTCGTAAAATGCCCTTTATTGAAACATTCATTAAAGAACGTTCTACGCCTAAAACCGATATTTGGGGTGAACGCACTATTCTTGGCAATATGCCAGATTGGAATCCCGCTGAAATTATAGGGACAACGCCCAGGCCTTTAGCCATTTCATTATATAGGGAAATAGTGACTAAAAGCATTTGGCAGCAAGCAAGAGTTGCAATGGGCTACCGACAAATGCCACCGCAAGAACTCATGGTGGTTATTGCTGGACAACCTTATATTGATGTACGCAATAGCTTTAATTCATTTTTGCCAGCGGGTTTAGAGTCTCAAGTCGGTTGGAAATTGGTAAATGCGTGGTTGGATAGGTTAGATACCCATCCTGAATTTCACGATAAAATTGAATTTGAAGTGGCCCAAACAATAGTGGATTTTAGTTTTGAGGATCATTTTGCCGCTCGTTATTCTGAATGTCTCTCTACCACAGAATTTGACCATTTTAAAAATAGGTTATTATATCTAACGAATCAATGTTTAAACAAGACGACTAATGGTAGCCTATCAATGTCTTTATCAACCATTGAAACCTTAAATCACGAACAAAAAACAAGGCAATGGCAAGAAAGTGAAACGCCCTTACAAATTATAGCGCAAATAGACTATTTGCTAGATGAATGCAAACGTTTAGGTACATTACCCTTTTCCATAATTGCGCGGCATGGCTTTATTGCTGAAACACTGCTGCGTTCAGCTATTACAAAAGGGGCTATTGCGCCGGATCGAGTCCAAATTTTTAAGCAATCATTTCGGACTATTTTAGGGGATATGACTGTAGATATGCAGGCCGTTTATCGCGAGCAATTGGCTACCGATATTTTTATGGAACGCTATGGACATCTTCGCCCCGGCACTTATGACATTTTGTCCTTATGTTATAAAGATAGAGAAGATTTATTTGATGGGTTTATAGATTTATCTAACAATGAAAAAACGGAATTGCCTTATTTTGAATTATCAAAACAAGAAGAAAAGCAAATTAACCAGCTTCTTCATGAAAATAAGATATTGGCTATTGATGCCCAAGGATTATTGGCTTATGCGCGTCAAGCCATTGTAGGGCGCGAATATGCTAAATTTATTTTTACGAAAAATCTTTCTGAAGTCTTAGAAAAGTTGGCACAATGGGGATCGTTTTTTAATTTGGGACGAGATGATCTTTCCTATCTCTCCTTGCCCGCTATTTTAAATACTGCGATTTATCCCTTTTTGGATGACGCTGAATATCAATTTGCCGAGCTGGTTGAGAAAGGGCAGCAATTTGTTTCATTAAGTAACGCTATCAAACTCAGTTATCTCATTCGAGGCATAAAGGATATCTATATAGTCCCTTTGCACCGTGCAGCGCCTAATTTTATAACTTCTCAGAAAATCGAAGGCACTGTTATATTGCTCAAAAGCGATTCAACTACCCCTTTGTATGGTAAAATCGTTTGCATAGAAAATGCTGATCCCGGTTTTGACTGGATTTTTACCAAGGGCATTAAAGGCTTAATTACCCAATACGGTGGCACGAATTCTCATATGGCTATTCGCTGTGCTGAACTGGGTTTGCCCGCTGCTATTGGGTGTGGTGAACAAACATTTGCACAAATTATCAAAACGGGTTTAGTCGAACTTAATTGCAGAGATAAAATAGTTAGGGCGAGTCATGGTACAATCCACTAAGAAAAAAATCGGTTTAACCATGCGAATAATCCACGCTAAGGATTATGATGAGCCGCGAGATGCACTGGCTCAGGATTGGGGACGTTTTTTAGCCTTTGCTATGCCAGAAGTATTGTGGTTTCCTATTCCCAATTTAGGGAGCGAGAGTGTTGATTTTGTTAAACAGTGGGAGATTGATGGCTTGATATTGACGGGTGGCAACGATATTGGCTCTGCACCACTGCGAGATTTAACGGAAAAAGTGCTTTTAGAATATGCCTTATCTAATGATTTACCCGTATTTGGTGTCTGTCGCGGATTACAGTTTATCCATCATTATTTTGGCGGTAGTCAATTGACAGCCTGCCCAATTGAGGAGCATGTTGCCTGTAGGCATATCATTGATCTTAAAAATCATCCTAATTTATCGGATGTGATACAATATTCCCAACAAAAGGTTAATTCTTTCCATCATTTTGCTATAGAAAAACAAGATATTGTTAAGCATTTTATGCCTTTTGCTATGAGCAAAAATTGGGTGGAAGGTTTTTTGAGCGAAAAACATAAACTGATTGGTGTACAATGGCATCCTGAAAGAGAAAGGCCTTTTCGAGACTTTGATCGTATTTTAATGAGACACTTTTTTAACGAGTGAGAGATTTTCATCTTTGGATAATCCAAGATGGCCTGAAACGAATAGGGTTGTTACGCTATACTCGGCGCGGGAATAAACTTTCAGGCAAAAGTTCGCGCAGCGAACTTTTGCCTGAAAAACTTTTGGCAACCCCAGGTTGCCACCTGGGGCTATGATCTCGCTACGCTCGGAACGAAGTTTCACATTCAACCCCTACGGGGTAGTGCTAATTTACCACACGGCGCTATAGAAAAACAAGATATTGTCAAGAATGTGCTCCCTTTTGCATTATGCCAAAATGGGGTAGAAGGGAGCGAAAAACATAAACTGATTGGTGTACAATGGCATCCTGAATGACAAGCGGCATGAGCAATCACAGCCAAAAACGGATGCCTCCACCCAATGTTTGGCTGCTATTGTTAAATTGAGTTAACATAAAAGTATTCTATGAATCAAATTCAAACGACAGAAAAACAACAGCTTTATCAGAAAAGGGTTGACCAATTTTTTGCTCAAATTAAAAACTGGTTATCAGATGACTTTGAGATAATACTAACTGAAAATGAGCTGATTGAAGATGAAACGGGAAAATACAAAATACCCAGTTTATCTATTGTGAAAAAAGAGCCCTCTAAACCTAATAAGAAAATAGTTGATTTATTTCCAAAAGGCACTTCGGTACTTATGGGTGAAGGTTTTATTGAAGTACATGGTGTTTATGGTGAGGAATCCTTCATTTATATGCTTAAAGATGGATGGGTTATTCAAGATAGATTGGGTAAAATACGTCCCATGTATAAAGATGTGAAAACGGATGGTTGGTACTGGCTCGAAAGTTATCACCGTAATAAAGCGAGTTTAGTCGAGCAGGATGTTTTAATGGATGTCTTAAAAATGGTAACGCTTTATGATGAACCTTGACAATCCATTGCCACCGATATTAAATGCTTTTGAAGCCACTCGTGATGCGTTGAGAATCAGTCGTCGCCTGATTCCTGAACAGGAAGCGAAACAACCCGATTGTCAAGCTGAGTTGTTTCATCAAAGACGTAAATTGCTTAATCGTACTGTATTTCCTAATCATCCAAATGGAAAAAGGTTACTGGAACAGACGGAGAAAGAAATTCAAGATTTATTTGTACTTAACTTATGGGTGGTTTTTGAACGATTTGTCAGAATTTATTTGCAACAAATAAAATTGCCAGAAAAGAGTCAACTTTGTGAAGCACTTTACCAAGATTTTCAAAAAAAGCTAGAATCCTTAACCGCTCCAGAAGTTCTTGATTTTCTAAAACTCAGCTTTTTTAAGAGTCATGAAGGAAGTCAGCTGATTGGTTCAGCTAAACAGATTTTGGAATATCGTAATTGGGTTGCTCATAGAAATCCTAAAAAAAGTTCACCTATAAAAATAGTGCCTAATATGGCTTATGATACTTTAAATGAAATTATCGAAACTTTGTTACAATTTTCTGAAAAAACCTGACTATTTTTATAATTTCAGGTTAATGATTAAAAGCTTTGGTATGACACAGCACGGCATGAATTTTTCCGTGGCAAAATTTAATTATGTTGGATTTCCAATGCTGGCATTAGAACAATGAAAGCAATTATCTTAGCGGCAGGGCGTGGTTCACGTATGCAGGGGATGACTGATGATAAACCTAAGTGTCTAACCAGCCTTGCTGGAAAAACATTATTGGATTGGCAACTTTTGGCGCTTAATGCGATGGGGATTGATCACATTGCTGTGGTGCGTGGTTACTTAGCTGAACAATTACAGAGTAAGAGGTTTTCATCTTTGGATAATCCAAGATGGCCTGAAACGAATATGGTTGTTACGCTGACTTGTGCAAGCGATTTGTTACTAAATAATACCTGTATTATTTCTTACGCGGATATTGTCTACAATGCGGGTCATATCGAAAAATTAATACTGGCTACTGGAGATATTGTTTTAACCTATGATCGGTTATGGGAGTCTTTGTGGCAAGAGAGATTTACTGATCCGCTATCCGATGCGGAAACCTTTAAGGAAAAACGAGGGCAATTGCTTGAAATTGGTGATAAAGCACAGTCTATGACAGAGATTGCGGGCCAATATATGGGATTATTGAAGTTTACGCCTAAAGGTTGGAAAATTGTAGAGAAACAATTAAATAAACTATCTCAAAATCAGTTAGATAGATTAGATATGACGGCATTATTGCGGTTATTGTTAAAGCAAGGTGTGACTATCAATGTGGTGCCTGTCGAAGGAAAATGGTGTGAAGTTGATAGTGAGCATGATTTACGTTTGTATGAAAAGAAAATATCTCAAGTCGATAAAAGTGATAGGTATTGGATGCATGATTGGAGGTGAATTATGAAAACTCAATGGGATTATACTGATTTAGCTGATGCTTATATTAAAAGGCCTGATTACTCTGGAGAGGCCATTAATGAATTGTTCAATCTTACGGGAATAACCCAAGGGCAATTTGCTTGTGATATAGGCGCAGGTGTTGGCCACTTGACACTCCATTTACTTAAAAAAGGTTTGAATGTAGTTGCTTTAGAACCCAATGATGCCATGCGTCGTCATGGAATAGAAAGAACGGCACAGTTTGAAGAAGTGACTTGGTTAGAGGCAGCGGCTGAAAACACTAATCAAGATTCTGAGGCATTTCGTTTAGTTACGTTTGGTTCCTCCTTTAATGTCACAGAACAGCAAGTTGCACTTAAAGAAACGTCAAGGATTCTTAAACCGGATGGATGGTTCGCTTGTATGTGGAATCACCGGAGTTTGGATGATTCTATTCAGGCCCAAATTGAACACATTATCAAAAATCGTATAAATGATTATGATTACGGTTCAAGAAGAGTGGAGCAAACATCAATAATTGATGAAAGTGGTCTTTTTAAACAAGTCCATAAAATTGAAGGGCAAGTGAAACACACACAATCTTTGTTAGATTGTAAGAAAGCATGGCGTTCTCACGCGACATTGCAACGTCAAGCAGGTGATCACTTTGAAAATGTAATTCAAGAAATTGACAGCTATTTGGATAGTCTTCAAGTAGAATCTATTACAATCCCTTATACAACCCGAATTTGGGTAGCCCAAAAGAAATCATGCTAACTTCCCCAAAAGTTTTATGGATTACCGGATTATCGGGTGCGGGAAAAACCACGATAGCCCGTGCAACACAAGAGATTTTACGCTCAAAAGGTGTTTGTACGGTACTCTTGGATGGTGATCAAGTACGCAATGTGGTAAGAGATGAAACTTGTGGACATGATCAGGCTAACCGATTAAAAAATGCCTATCGTATCAGCAGGTTAGCTAAAATGATTGCTGAACAAGGGCCGGTTGTTATCGTTGCCACGATGTCGCTATTTCACGAAATCCACGATTGGAATAGAAAAAATTTACCGCATTATTTTGAAATTTATCTAAAAGTCGATTTAGCAATACTGCAAAAAAGGGATCCAAAGGGGCTATACCACAAGGCAAACCGTGGTAAAGAATCTAACATAGTGGGTGTACACCTTGATATTGAAGAACCGCAGCATCCTGATTTTGTGATAGAAAACAATGAGAATTTAGAGGATGTTTCGGTGATTGCAGAGTTAATTGTAGCTCATTGAACATTCAAAAAGCCCCCAAGTCTAAATGACAAGGGGCTTTTTTTATGGAGCGCGTTTACACCAAATTAAATTATAGTCAATAATTTAAACCGCTAACTACAAGGATTGTATATAATAAAAGGTAAAGTCAAAACCCAGTAGTTTCAGGTGGCGGTAAAGGCTGTTCTTGGGGTTGCTTAGGCCTAGCCGATTGCGAAAACGCTTGTACTTTTCAAGCCATTCAGATGATTCCAAACGCTCTGCCCGTCGTCGATATCGACAAATGCACCGCCTGCGGCGACTGTGTCGCCGCCTGTCCACGCAATTTATTTGAGATTGTGCCCTTAAATCATCAACTGTTTGTGCAATGTTCAATTCCCCTTGAAGGAGAAGCAGCGCGTGTACTGTGTAGCACCGCTTGTGATGCATGCGGCAAATGTGC
>JAYQWI020001209.1:0-5632 GCA_035871815.2 Candidatus Parabeggiatoa communis | reverse complement strand
TGAGAAATGGCATTTGGGCTTGGACAATTATACTTATGAAAATCAATAGCCTAACCTTGCCACTACTTATTGAAGTATTTCACGCAAAAGGAAAAAACGATAATTTTTCAACAGCGAGATCATGGCTATTATTTTAGATTGTAAAAATAATCATTGACTTGATTTTTGAAATAATGGCAGAATAATAAAATTTATTTAATATTATAATTTATACTGATTGAATATAACTTATTGATTTTATAATGATTATTAAAAAATCATTTCCAGCTTTTAATATTTAATCGGTATAATCTCCATTGTTTTTAATTCGGTTAATCTCGTAATAGGCATTGACAAATGGAATTAACACTAGAACGACTTGAAATTGAAATACTCAGGTTACCGATTGACATTCGTGCCAAATTAGCCCAGAAGCTTTTATCAAGTGTGGCATTGGATAATAAAAAGCTTGAAAAACAAAGAATTCAACGCTTAAGTCCTTGGGCGCATAGTTTACTCGGTATTGCTAAAACGGAATTTTCCGTCAGCGATGAAGAGATAAAAGATGATTATGTGGCTTATTTGGAGAAAAAGTATCTATGAAAAAGCGCGTATTATACGACACCAATGTCATTTTAGATGTCTTATTACAACGGCATCCACACTATCATGCGTCAGTTGTTGCACTTGATGTCGTCGAAAAACAGAGTGCTATCGTAGAAGGTTATATTGCGGGACATGCGGTTACTACGCTTGACTATTTGCTTAGGAAACCAGTAGGAAAAGCGCAAAGCAAAATCGCTTTGACAAAACTGTTAGAAAAAATTCAAATCGCCCCGGTTACTGACACAGCTATTCGTCAAGCCCTACAAAGTTCGTTTAGCGATTTTGAGGATGCGGTTTGTCATGCGATTGCTTTAGAAATGGGAATTTCTGTCATTGTGACTCGCAATATAGGGGATTTTGCCCTGAGTACGATTGCGGTAGAATTACCGGAGTTTTTTTCTGCTAATATCAATTCAACTCATTGATTGAATATAATAAAGCAGTCTGAATTCTTTTAAACAGGATTAAACTTCTTTACGGATTGACAGGATTATTTTTAAGATTAATCCTGTTTATCCTAAAATCCGTTAAATCCTGTTCAAAATCCTTTAGTTATCTCCAAAAACCACATTCGCATCCCATTCTCTAGCTTTGGCGAATTTGGCTTTGGCAAGTTCTGTTTTGCCTTCTCTAAGTAGTTCTCTCGCTTGTTGGGTTAATTCAATTGCGCCAAGGGTATCTTTAGGTAAGTTGGGGCAGGTTTTTTCGTGGGGGCGATGCTTGCCCATATATTTTTGCCATTCTTCGTGACTGAAATTACGATTGACAATAGCACAAGCCTTTTTTGCCCATGATTCTGGATTAACGTCCCATAATGTCACGCTGCCATCCCTATTCCCCGATGCAAGGAATTGGCCATCGGGACTAAAAGCCACGCTGAATACATTCCAAGAATGATTGATTAATGGTTCACCAAGTGGCTGTCTCGTCTGAACGTCCCACAATCTCACTGTATCATCCCTACCTCCAGACGCGATGGTTCGACCATCAGGACTGAAAGCCACGCTCATAACTTCTTCAGAATGGCCGACTAATCTTTCGCCAAACTGTTGTCTTGTTTCAATGTCCCACAATCCGATGGTATATTCTTCAATTCCACCCGATGCAACGAGGGTTTGGCCATCAGGACTGAAATCCATGCTAGTAACACCATTAGCTAACAATTCACCAATCTGTTGTTTCGTTTTAACATTCCACAATTTTATGGTACCATACTCCTCTCCAGAGGCAAGAGTTTGGCCATTGGGACTAAAAACTACGCTCTCAGTAGAATGACTGACTAATGGATCGCCTAATGGTTGTCTCGTTTGAATATCCCATAATCTCACAGTGTTATCAGCACTCCCTGACGCGAGAATTTGACCATCAATACTAAAAGCCACGCTTTCAACAGAAGAAGAATGTCCTACTAACGGCTTGCCGAGCGATAGTCTCGTTTGAATATCCCATAATCTCACAGTGTTATCAAAACTCCCAGATGCGAGAATCTGACCATCGGGACTGAAAGCTACGCTAGTAACAATACTAGAATGGCCAACTAACGGTTCGCCTAGCGGTTGTTTAGTTTGAATATCCCACAGTCTCACAATATTATCACCATCCAAAACACTCCCAGAACCAGAAACTAGGGTCTGGCCATCGGGACTAAAAACCACGCTATAAACATAAGAAGAATGGCCGATTAACGGTTCGCTTAGTGGTTGTCTCGTTTCAATGTCCCACAATCTCACGGTATTATCCCGACTTCCTGAAGCGATGGTCTTCCCATCGGAACTGAAAGCCACACTCTGAATAACATAAGAATGGCCGATCAAGGGTTCACCTATCATTTGGCCCGTTTCGATATTCCATAATCTCACAGTATTATCCCACCCTCCCGAAACGAGAGTCTGCCCATCAGGACTGAAAGCCATACTCAAAATATAAGAAGAATGACCGACTAATGGTTCGCCAAGCGGTTGTCTTGTTTGAACATCCCATAATCTCACAGTATTATTCTTCCCCCCTGACGCAAGAATCTGACCATCGGGACTGAAAACAACACTTCCAAAATTGTCAATTAATGGTTTGCCAAGTAGTTGTTTTGTTTTAACGTCCCACAATCTCACGGTATTATCATTACCCATTGAAGCAAGGACTTTACCATTAGGACTGAAAACCACATGATAAACATCATCAGGATGGCCAGCTAACGGTTCGCTGAGTGGTTGTTTTGTTTCAACGTCCCATAATCTTACGGTCTCCCAACTCCCCAATGCGAGGGTCTTGCCATCGGGACTAAAAGCCACGCTATTAACATCACCTGAATGACCAACTAACGGTTCGCCAAGCAGTTGTCTCGTTTGAATGTTCCAGAATCTCACTGTATTATCATTACTTCCAGATGCAAGGGTCTTACCATCGGGACTGAAAGCCACGCTATTAACATCACTTGAATGACCGACTAACGGTTCGCCAAGCAGTTGTCTCGTTTGAATGTCCCACAATCTCACTGTATTATCACGACTTCCAGACGCAAGGGTTTTACCATCGGGACTGAAAGATACACTAGTGACATCACCAGAATGGCTGTACAAAAAAGCTTTTCTCCGCTTTTTAGCTTGTAAAACTCGCAATAAGTTACTACGACTGGTTCCAATATCTTTATCCTTAAAAGCTTGGATAGCTAATAGTAAAGCCTGTTCATAATAACTATTACCAGCACTAGGAATCTGGGTAGCAAGAACAGATTGCGCTCCTAATTTTTCAACTAAAGCAATTTTAGTTTGTTCTTTAGCGGCTTGCTCAGATTTTTCGGCATTAGACTGAGCAATTTTAGCCGCGTCTTTCTGTCGATTAGCTTCTATTCTTTGTTTTTCAGCCACTTTCCGCTGTTCATCCGCTTCTACCTGTCGTTCTTCCGCCAATATCCGCTGTTCATCCGCTTCAACTCGTTGCTCATCAGCTACTTTCCGCTGTTCATTAGCATAAAAAGCAAACCCAGCCAACACCAAAATCACCGCCATCACCATACCAATCAAACTATAGCGTCTTTTCTGTCTATA
Organism: Candidatus Parabeggiatoa communis; assembly: GCA_035871815.2. GTDB lineage: Bacteria > Pseudomonadota > Gammaproteobacteria > Beggiatoales > Beggiatoaceae > Parabeggiatoa > Parabeggiatoa communis. Next base: position 2,003 of record JAYQWI020001209.1, on the reverse strand, counting down.
CTTAATACTCTTCTGGACAAACTCTTGAGACAAATTCGATAGTGGCACTTTGTCAGCATCATTATTAATATAGTCCTCGGCGGTGTTTAACTTGGGACCTTGCAGAAGATAAGCGGCGTGTTTAGACTTGCCATGCGCTTCCCACTCCTTAGCGGCGGTATCAATCTCGCGCCGTTTTCTCAGGGCATCGCGGTTTTCATTGAGCCAGCCGCGCAACCGAGGCCAATGACGAATCAACGCTTCATGGGCAACATCAACCACCGTCACCGATTTTTCCTGATCACCGCGAGCCGCCAACGCTTTCATCACCACTAAGCGAGCATCCGTTAAACGTTGCAGCGTCTTATCTATCAAGTCCTCCGAATGCTTGGCGGTGATTAAGTCGGGTTTGAAAACTTGTTTGCGCGTATCTTCGGTGCCTTCGCCTAATTGAGTCAATTCCAAAAATATCCATTGCGCCACCGATTGTTCTTCAACCAATAATGACTGATAAACCTTGTCGGCACGATTTTTCAGGGTGCCATTGACTCCTCCCAGTTGCGTATAGGCGGTGAGCGTTAAGCGATTCACCACGCGCCGTTCCCAAAGTTCTCTCAGGGTGTCCTGTAACAGCGGCAGACAGTGTCCAACCCGTTGTTCAGATTCCAGAGTCTCTAGCATCAAACTTTCGGGACTGCCTTCGACATCTTGGAGCATCTGCGTAATCAAGTCTGGCTCAATGTCTAAACCCACTTGTGTTGCCGGTATCGTGATGGCTTGTTTAAATTCAGCGGAAGTCATCGGTGTCACCGTCACCAGATTATCCTGAATATATTGCGCCAGTCCCGCATAAGCATGTTCGGTACACTTGCCCATAAAATCAGCCCGCATTGCTATTACCAAACATAATTTGTTATGCGCTAACGCCCCCAGCAAACAGTCAAAAAAGTGTTGTCGCTCGGTATCATCAGGGCAGCGGGTAAATATTTCCTCAAATTGATCGACCACGATAACCACGCGGGGCGCATCAATCACATCTAGCAGCAATTGCAAACCTGCCGCACCCTTGTCAATCAACTCTCTCGCATTCTGTAATGCCTTAGCACGATCCAATACTGACAAATCGGGTTGTACAAATAGTCGGGCCAAATTTTCACGGGGCGTATTATTATTTTCGGCGGGCGTGAAGGGGGGGTAAATTTTCCAGTCTTTACTCCCTAAATTTTGCCCTTTTGCCAATTGATGCAGTAACCCTGCCCGCACCACCGACGATTTGCCACTGCCAGATACGCCCAATACCGCTAAAAAATTTCCAGTGCGGACTTTTTCGAGCAATTCATCCGTCAGGGTACTGCGTCCATAAAAATATTTTGGGTCTTCTTCATTAAAATCAAAGAATTGCAAACCTTTGTAGGGGCAAATGCCAGACAAGGTTGCGCCCCCACCTTCAAGCCCTTTTTTGCCCGTGAGAATTATTTTGCTCCCTGAGTTGGCATATAGTGGGCGTTGGGGAGTACCCTGCAATTTTCGATTAATGAAATCGGAGAGTATAAGGTTATCTACGATACCATCAGCAGATTGCTTGGGATCAAGCCCTTGCAATAACGCGCCGGTTAAAATGCCATGATTGCCTGTGGTTTCTTCATAAGCCGATTCGTATTCACGGGCTGCGGCAATAAAACACCGATCTCGCCCTTTGCCTCTTTCGCCCGGATCGGCATCCTCAAAATTAAGCAACTCGCCACTATAACAACAATCTAACCAGACAATTTGTTGTTTAATCGGACTTTTTTGGAGTAATTCCCGTAACCATTTTAAGGACACACCCCAATCGCGGCGATTTGGATTAGTTTCACTGGTGGCTAAATAGCCCTCTAAAATGCCACCGATATTTTTACGATGCCCATGCCCAGCAAAAAAGAATAAGGCGGTTTCTGGAATATTGGTACCTTGTGGATTAAAAAGTTGACTCAGTGCCTGTTCTAATTTGGCAGCCGTTACCAATTCAGTTAGCTCAACTTCGG
>JAYQWI020001208.1:0-5727 GCA_035871815.2 Candidatus Parabeggiatoa communis | reverse complement strand
GACTTGCACATTGACACCAGCAAGCGCATTACCATCAGCATCGGTGATGGTGCCATAAACAGTATAGTCATCATCCTCATCACCCGATCCGTCTGGAGAATCAAGCGTTATTTTGACTTCCTTTGTGGGTTCCATACCACCTAGCGTGACTTCTGGCGAAGTAAAGGTGTGGAGTTTATGACCGGCAAGAACAGTGTATTCACCTGCCTCAAGGCCATCGATTTTCCATTGACCCATCTCGTCAGTCGTTGTGGTTTTCTCGCCCACTTTGACAACGACACCTGCTATTGGATCACCGTTTTCATCAAAAATGCCTCCCGAAGCTGTGTAAGCATCAGGTTCTTCAGCTGGCCCAGAATCCAGTGTTATGGTCACTTTCGTTATGGATTCCATACCACCGAGCGTCACTTCCTTCGGTGTAAAGGTGTGGAGTTTATGACCGGCAACAACGGTGTATTGACCGGTCTCAAGGCCACCGATTTTCCATTGACCTGTCTCGTCAGTCGTTGTGGTTTTCTCGCCCACTTTGACAACGACACCTACTATTGGATCACCATTTTCATCAAAAATGCGTCCCGAAGCCGTGTAAGCGTCTGGTTCTTGTGGTGGCTCTGTCGAACCACCACCCTTCAATATCTCTTCCATTTCTTCAGGAGATGGAAGTGGGGCTGTTTCAGGAGTTGCTTCAAATCCCTTATGCAATGACACAACTTCGGATCCAGTGGTGACAGAAACATTATGCCAACCTAGTGCGGCATAATCATCAACCTGTATATCAGCGGTAATTTGGGTTGGACTATTCACGGTAGTGGACTTGACGGAAATCTTATCGCCTTTAATATCCACGACACTTTCATCAGCCACAAAGTGGGTTCTTTGTCCAATGATTTCGATACCTAGTATCTCACCTTGATAACCGTATTTTGGGATCACCTGAATTTCAGGCACAACTGCGATCTCAAAACCATTAAGCATGACGGCAACTTCATCACCTGTTTCGACGATCACATTGCGGTAACCATAGGCTACATCACTGTCAATGATGATCGTGGCGGTAGCGCGTGTGGCACTCTTTACGTCAATAGACGATAACGTGATTCCAGTGCCGCTGAAATACAAGAAACTGTCTTCACTCAAAAAGTTCGTGCTTGTTCCTGAAATTTCAACGTCTAACGTAGAGCCTCTCGCACCTTGCGATGGCGTTATCGCGGTAATCTTGGGTACAGTGCTGTTATTAACGGCTTCAGACAATACCAAGAAAGCATTTACCATACCGGCTTTTTCACTACCTGTCCTTACCAGTAGCCTTTGTAAACCTGTATCTGCTTCCGATGAAATGTTTATGGTTGCTGTCATCAAAGTCGGACTGTGAACAGTAGTCAACTCTTTTTGAACAGTAATACCACTCCCAAAATAGAGCGTAGAGGTTTCATCAAAATTCGTTTTGAAACCCGATATATTAAACGTTGCGGTAGTACCTCTGACAATTGTATACGGCACAACACTTGAGACGACCGCATAGCTTTTGGGTTTTACCACTTGCAACAGGCCCACGCCTTCAGCGGTTTCCGTATTAGTTCCTAGAGAAGTTGTCACCGTCACATTGTAAAGCTCAGGCGTTGTTCCCACTGGTACGGTAAGATTGGCTGCGATTTGTGTGGCTGAAAGGACTTTGATCTCATTAACTACAATATTGCCTCCAACACTCACTGAACTGGACTCATTAAAGTTAGTATATGAAGAGCCATTAATGATCACATCCAACGTCCCGCCTTGTGGAAATGTTGTAGGTGCAATGTCAACCACGACAGGTTCATCTATAGCAACCATAGTATTGTAAATGCTATTCGTGAGTTTGGCAGCAGTTAATGCAGAACCACTATTCACTTCTGGCATGAACACAAACGAACCACCAGTTTCAAAAGCAATACGCGAAAAGAGTTCTTGACCACTCTTTTTACTAGCACGACGCGCTTCTCTTCGCGTTCTCTCACCCATTCTATTACCATTTCTGGTACTACTGCTTTCTCCACAATCGTCAGTCAACTTCACATGAAGTTCTTTTTGCCCTTCTGCTGTCAACTGCGCAATTAAGTCATCAACATCTTCCTTATGCGGAGCAGCATCTGTCACCAACAGAATCTTTCCGCCATCTATGAGATTGCGTTTTGCAATTTCTACTGCTTCTAAAGATGCTTCAGGGCAATCCTCACCGCCAGCAGAATTGAGTTTGCCAATCCAAGTCCGCACGGTATCCAGATCATCAGTGACTCCCCACACGTCGTGGACATCATCTCTAAACGTCACAAAATTGATGCGCTTTTCTTTGACATCATCCCTCTTTGTGTATTCGATCAAAGCCTTTTGTACAGCAGCAATTTCTTCCTCCATACTGGATGTAATATCAATGACAAGGGCAATATCGGCAGTGTCGTTATCATTAATTTTGACTCTACCTCTCTTGAGTTGACCTAATTCCGCACCACCTTGTAAGTTAGATAACTCAAGGTTCAGGATTTCTTCCTCTTCCATCTCCTTATCATCGATTATCGTTACGGTGATGGTTTTGCTACTATCATCTCCGTCATCCCAAGTCAAAGTTGCTGGGGTGAACGTGTAATCACTATCGACATCGGCAGTATCCCATTCTCCTGGAGCTATATCCACAGAAACTGAACCATTTTTACCACGAGTACGAGTTACTTCAAGCGTTACAGTACCCACACCTTCATCAACAACTTGTAATTTTGACTTGAGTGCGAATTGTAATACACCAGGATCAGCAAAGCGAAAATTGGCGACTATATTTGCCGTGTCATTGAGCGTTCTTACGCAATCCGCTGTATCTGTTCCGGTAGCATATTCCTCATTATTGAACTCAAACTTGACATTTGGGCTTGACCAAAATCCCAGATGATCACTACACATCGCCATGATGGTACAAGAACCTTCAGGCTTATAACCAAAGGAGTAATCCTCTACGCCTTTGGTTTCTAGCTTATCAGCATATCCCTTGTCGTAGCTACAACCCATGAGGTGTCCCAATTGACTCGCAAAACCGTAATTACTTGCGGCCCCTCTCGCTCTCACAATAGCAAATGCCGACATTTCAAAAGCAGATTCCTTGGTCTTCATTTGATAAGCAGTACCACGATACCCTCTGTTTTGGGCATAAACTAACAGAACAACCACGTCTGCAAAATGCTTATCACGTAGTTCATGGATATGATCGAGCATGCCGTCGTCATCTTTTTTTAACTCGCTTAAACGAGCATCCCAGTTAGCTGGCTTTTTCCAATTGGACTCGTTTCCATCCTTATTGTAATCCACCTTTTCAATGTGAACCAAGTTGAGACGGGGTTTAACACCACTTTCTTCAAAAGTCGTATTGGTCGAAGCCACGATATCTTCAATGGTTTTTTTGGCCTTGGCTTCTGTTTGATATTTGTCCTTTTCCAAGGATTGTTCTGCCAAATATTTGGTGTACAACACCATCACATTAATGACAGAGCCATCATCTTTAGCCAAAATCGCCGTAGGCATAACACTGCCCAATATGAATATAGCGAGTAATCCTCCCATTACCCATTGGGCAAATGGGTTTCGCCATCGCTTTGGGGGTGCCCCCTGAGTATCCTGTCTTGCAGGATCATGTTTTCTCAAATATGAGTTCACTGTAATTCCCTCATGAGTTAGTTATAAACAATGAATTTGCCAATTCTTAGTGAGTCAGTCAGAACCGACAAATTCACCTACCAGTCACACTGCGTTAGTGAGATTGCTTGATAGCCTCTTCACACGCGCACTTTTACTAAGGCCAAGTGACGGAACCCGCCACTCAACTACCTAAATTCAAAAAAAATAATTATCCTAGCCTGCCAATTCAAGCAGGTGTCTGGTGGGTAGTCGTTTTTAGGGGAATGGTGGGCAACAAAAACACGTTACCCACCCTACAAAAAATGGGGATAATTTATTTTTTGGATTTGCATAACAACAATTACTGCACCGTAGCGGATGCGATATTATCAAAATGTACTTTAACGAGCATGCCTTTGAAATCAACATCCCCTATTGCGTAATGATAGGTATTTCCAGAAACGACCCCAGAGTTGTCTACATAGGTATAAGGTTTTCCCACGCCTTCAGTGGGAATCAGTTGTGAGGTAAGCAGATTAACGTCTGTTAAAGCGGTTCCACTACCCGGTAAGGTGTACTCGACACTTTCACTTGTGTTGACTTCTTTACCCCTCCAAATGAGAAAACCAGCATTGTTGACTTCAGAGGTAGATTGCCACGACAAACCAACACTTTGACCTACAGGTACAGCACTGAAAAAGTCCAGTGCGACTTCATTCCCGCCAGAACGAGGAGGTCTCTCTTCTTCTGGAGCAATAGGCATTTCTGGTGCGCTTTTAAAAACCCGCTCGAAGCACTGTAGATCATCTTCGCCTGGCATACATTGATCGGGTCTGTCGCCGTCTCTCGTACCCTTTCTCGCGATATTCCCAGCCGGCTTGAAGTCTATCCCATGCGTCGCAATTCTAAGCCAACCAATATGTCTCGGCTTGCCATTTGCGTCTGTAAAAGCAGAATCCACTTTACAGTCTTTACCCCTCACAAAAAGCTTGGGTGCGTATTCCCGAGCCGTATTACCCGTGTGTTGGTAAACCACTTTAGGGGGAAAACTCCTTAAGCCCGTTGCTTCAATGACAAGGGGATCACCACCAATATGACTAGGGTCACCCTGTATGGTGCTGGCTTCATTGAACAGTACCATATCAATGGTTCCATTATTATCCCAGTCAACGTCCACTTCCACATACATGTGGAAAACACTTTCCGCTAGAAACCCATCACCATTAAGTGATTCAACTTCACCCATGCTACGGGCTTGACAAGGAGCTTTATCACCTGCTCTGATTGCATTTGCTCCACCACCGCTTCTTAACGGAGTCAATTTAAAGGAGAGCACCTGAGTATGTACTTCCCACCGATCTGTTGGGCCTTCATCAAAAGGATGCCCATCAGCCTGATAACCCCCGTCTTTCCATTGAAAATCTGCATCGCTAACTACTCCAGGATTATCATCTTTATCGTTGAAACTACTGCAAGATGTTGTACTTCCTGCTTGACAGACATCAGCCCCCCATATTTCATCTGTCCCATCACCATCTTGGTGGGGATCACTGCGACCAACTTTGGTATTAGGCTCGTACAACATGACACTGGTAAATTCCCTCGCCTTGGTTGGACAATTAGTATTGTTGAAACCTTGACAAAAAAACTTTTTCGCCATCCCTGTGGCAAATTCTTTAGTAAACGTCACCTTGAATTTAGCCAAAGAAGGCACGTTATCCACGCCCGCTCCGGGAAATCCCGCAGCCAACGTCGCTGGAGACATCACAAATCCTGCACAAGCCAATGATACTGCTGCTGCAATTTTCTTCATCTTCATAATTAATCGACCTCATTTAATGTGTGCTTAAAGTGACAAGTAGCCATGTTGGGTGTGTTGATCATCAGCATGACTAGGGTGAAACATTTAGTAGGCCTATAGCCCGACATATTAAAACCTATTTTTTTTGTTTTTGCTCACCTCCCTGCTTCGAGTATTCAATCGAAAACTGTGAACAGTATTCACAAGTTTATGAATTTTAATGATGTTGATCGCTTTTAATCTATAAAAAATATTTATGGGCTGACTATAAACTTTTGTTTATAGTTATC
>JAYQWI020001207.1:0-10948 GCA_035871815.2 Candidatus Parabeggiatoa communis | reverse complement strand
GCTGGCCGCAAAAGCATCTCAGTCTTTGATGACAAAGGCCGGGTTATCCAAAAACAAGTGCCGGGATTGGCAGATGTCTTCTACACTTATGACAATCGAGGCAGGTTGACTCAAGTGACTGAAGGGGAAGGCGATGAGGCGCGGACTAGCACTTTGAGCTATGATGACAAAGGTTATCTGGACAAATTGACTGATGCAGTTGACCGCTATACTCAATTTCATTACGATGCAGTCGGCCGAGTCACCACGCAAATTTTACCTGATGGCAGACAGATTAATTATAGCTATGATGCCAACGGCAATGTGACAGCCATCACACCACCCAGTCGCCCAGTACATGGCTTTGAGTACACTGAAGTGGACTTGCAAAAGCAGTACACGCCACCAACACTCACGGGCCTCGAACAACCACAGACGCAATATGCCTACAATCTGGATAAACAATTGGTTAAAATCCAAAGGCCTGATGGGCAAGTCATTGATTTTGTTTATGATGAAGAGAAAAAACGGTTAAACCGCATAAACCTCCCTGGGGAACAATCAATCAGCTATGCCTACAATGACAGCACAGGCAAACTGAAAACACTCACGGCCCCTTCAGGCAGTACGCTAAGCTATACTTATGATGGCTCATTACCGCTATCAGAAACTTGGAGCAATGGTGAGATCACCGGTACATTGTCTCTGAGTTATGACAACCACTTCCAAGCCACAACACTCAGCCTCAATGGTAAGGCCGTTAATTACGAATACGATGCTGACGGCCGAGTCGCCAAAGCCGGAGAACTAGGGCTCACCCGCAATGAGCTTCAGGGCTTGCTCACGGGAACAAAATTGGGTAATCTCATCACCCAGCGCACCCATAATACTTTTGGCGAAATGGCCAGTGAAACAGCCACTTTAGGCGACAACACACTTTACCGCACAGAATATCAGCGTGATAAATTGGGCAGGATTACCCAAAAAGTAGAAAGCCTTGAAGGCGTTACCACTACATTTGACTATCGCTATGATGTCGCTGGGCATTTACAAGAAGTCAAACAAGATGGTGTGATTGTAGAGGCCTACAGCTACGACGACAACGGCAACCGCCTAAGTGCAGACACCACTTACGGTTCTAAAAAAGGCCAGTATGATGCCCAAGATCGTTTAACCCAATATGGTGATAACACCTACGACTACAGCGAAAATGGAGAACTACGCCGTAAGAACAGCAACGGCGAAATGACTCAATACCAGTATGATGTCTTCGGCAACCTCCGAAAAGTCCAACTACCTGATGGTGAGCAGATTGAGTATGTGATTGATGGCAAAAACCGTCGCATCGGTAAAAAGGTCAATGGACAATTGGTGCAAGGTTTTCTATACCAAGGTTCTTTGAATCCGGTGGCCTCATTGGATGGGCATGGCAACATCATCTCAAGTTTTGTTTATGGCTCGAAAGCCAACATTCCTGACTACATGCTTAAAAATGGCAAAACTTACCGCATCCTCAGCGATCATTTAGGCAGTCCAAGACTGGTAGTTGATATTAATGAAGGTCCCATCGTGCAGAGAATCGATTACGATGCCTTTGGGAATGTCGTCTTTGATTCAAATCCTGGGTTTCAACCGTTTGGGTTTGCAGGTGGTCTCTATGATTTTGTGACTAAGCTGACTCGGTTTGGGGCAAGGGATTATGATGCTGAAACTGGGCGTTGGACTGCCAAAGATCCTATTTTGTTTGATGGTGGGGATACTAACCTGTTTGGCTATGTGTTGGGGGATACCGTTAATTTGGTCGATCTTGATGGTCTAAGGGTTACACACACTTATAAACCAGCTATTATGCCTCCTCACTGGATTTGTACTGTAGTATGTCCAGTATGGGGAGGAAGTGATAACCTGACTAGTAGTGGAACAGGAATTAGCTATAGTCAGAATGATGCAATATCTCAAGGATATAATGAGGCTTACAGTAATCCGGTTCCTTCAGGTTGTTATGTTCCAAACCCTAATTATGATTTACCCCAAGGTTGTAAAGTTGAATGCCACGAAGGATTCATTGGGTAAAGGAGTCACTAGAAAATAATATACCCATTCTAAAAACTTTGGAAATCTTTGATCATATTACACTCAAATTTTTACACCCCCTAACCCCCGCACACAGAGTTCGAAAGACAAAGCGAAACAATTTTGTCATATAGCACTTACCGTGTACGGGGACTAGGGAAGGTAAACTTGAACATTGAGTTACATATGATTCATCAAATGGGTAAATTATTTATTGCTAACTCCATAACAGGTAGTCCCTACAAACCAATGGAGGTATTATAAATCAAGGTTTTACAATGTATGTAGTTGGGGAATGTCAAGTGGGCAAACAGGCGGCATCTAAATAGAGGTTTTCAAAGTTCTCACTGCCCGTTTACCCATCACCACACCTCCACTGATTTGTAGGAACTACCCCTAACATAGGCTAAAACCATATGAAGAATTATGTCTTACTTTTTTTATTGAGTATGAGCCTTTTATGTCATACCCGCCTGGCTTTTTGTTCAGATTCGGTATGCGAAGGTACTACGATTATAGAAGCAGACAAAGTAAAAAAGCATGATGGCTTTATCTATTATAACGGGAATGTCGTCGTGACTAATGGGAGTGTTACGATTAAAGGCTCTAACCTGTCTAAAAAAATTAAAAACGGTTTTTATAATGTAGGGCTTTTATATATGGAGCAAGTCACATTTTCCTTTTTCAAAAAGGAAAGTCTTGTTCATGGTCAGACTAATAAGATTACATTTTATATGGATCGTTGTATATTTAACCTTTTTGGCAAGACAATTATAAATACTAATGGTCTCATTCAAGAGTATAATACTCCTATAAGATATATTTTGGATAGTAATGAAATAACCCCTCTTTTACTCCACATAGATCAGAGTGTTAAAATACATTAACGAGCGTTGGATGGGTGGTGCGCCATTGTGACTATAAATCCGATGAATACGGTGGTATTCGGCATTGCGAGTAATGTGCCTAAAGCGGCAACTTACTGGAATGAAGAAAGAAATAGGGGGACTTACGCGAAGTTGTTAAAAAGCCCATAAAGTTCTGGGTAGAAAGAATAGTTGGTGGGCAGCTAGGTGACATACGGTATCGAGCAGGATTGTTTGAACCCAATGGTGTGGTGCGCTACTTTGGATTGAAATCTACCTGAGACGTACTTAATCTTGGCGGTATTTAAAGTTACCCAGTAAATACCGAACTCGTCCCAGATTCACACCTACAATGAGTAGGCTAAACCATGAATGGGAACCTAAGTGTCAACCTCGGATTTATGAGTAACTATGAGATTGCCTAAGTCAGGGGGCTAGTATCATAGCAAATGCATTTCAATAGTGCAACAACAATAATATATAATATAGTAATAGATGAGTTAATGAGCAGTGGAGTAACTGACAATGCTTAACAAATTACAAAAACTAATGTGATGGTATGACTCTGAAAGATTTAACGTATGTTCCAGTCTAACATGCCAAAATCACATTAGGTTATACGGGAGAGCCGTGTGCAGTAAAAGTTGCACGGTTCGGAGGGGGGTAATTGGAAAAGCAATTTAGTTGCTCGCTGGTTACCTACTCTATAATTAAAGGTGGGTTGAGCTTCAAGCGCAACATCTTTCTGCGCGAGAGCAACCCACTTTGCCCTAATAGCTTTAACTTGAGCTTTGTACACAGAAGCTTTACTGCGTTCTACCCATTCTATGTTATATTTAGTTGAGACAGATTTAACACAAACCATTGATTTTATTACTATTAATTGATGAATCAGAGTGAACAAGACTTAGATGAGATTTATCACTCAGCGCGAGAACAATTTGATAAGAGTGATTGTGAAATCCATGTTGTAGAGTTGCTTGGGCCATACTTAAAGAAACGTCCAAAACACGGGCCCGCATGGCTTTTATATGGTGATGCTTTACGGATTATTGGAAGAGCTAAACAGGCAATGGATGCTCTTTTGACCGCATTAGAACTCGCTCCTGAAACGGAGAAAAGTTACATTTATGGCAGAATAGGATTATTGTGCCAAACTTATCATTCACCTGCTGAAGCTGAAAAATGGTATAAACGGGCTACCGAGAATGAAAGCAAGCCAGTTGCTTGGTTATGGATTCTCAGAGGGTCTAACTTAGCCGCATTGGAAGAATATGAAAAGAGTTTAAACTGTCTACAAAAAGCAAGCCGCCTCAAATCTGAAGAAAGAGATGAGGCTTTTCTCAATATGGCTTTGGTCTTAAGAGCGAAGGGTCAATATTCACCAGCCATTGAAGCTTTAAAACAAGCTTTAGAGATCAATCCTTCTTATCAGGAAGCTCAATCCGTTTTAAATGGTTTAATAGGCATTGAACAAACCATCGAGAAAGCTAGGAAAATTTGAACCGTTTTTTTTCAGTTATCAAGTATCCGTTATCAGTTATCACTGTTTTGATATTTAATATTGGAAAAGCCAATATCTAAAAACTTGATAGAACGCTGATTGTCCTGATTAACACTGATTAATCTTAATGATGTTATTGATTCTACTTTCCACTACAAATTCTGATATTTTTACATGAAAAAGGTTTCGGAAATTAAGCGAGTGTCGCATGGATTCGGGTCAATGTCATGAGGCTTTTTGAGGAAGTTTATGTGGAAAGGATTCGTATCAAAAAGAAATTGTCAGATATTGAAAAGGAAAAGTTCAATTTAGTTCAAGAATTATCTATAAAATGAGATTTAGAGGCTGTCATTAAAGGAATGGAAGAATTCCTTGAACTTGACCCGAATCATGCTCTTTTTCGAGCGATGTTGGCTAATGCATTAGATGAATTTGGAAAATAAGATGTTGCCGAAAAAGAATTTAAAAAATCGGTAGAATTGGAGCCGACTTCTGAAATCATTTCACTAAACTTATTTCATTGTTTATGGGGACAAGATAAAAAAATAGAAGCCTTCGATGAAATGAAAAGATTTCTGTCAATTTCCGATTGTGAAGATTATAGGAGTATTCTCAAAGAAATTAAAGAAAAGTGGGTAGATTGAAGAGAAAACATCCCTTTTTTGAGTGTAATGTGAATACCCACCAAGGGCATTCCAAAACAGTAAAAGAAAATGATCGTGGCCAAAGACGTTGGTAATGACAAATTATTAGGGGCGAATTCATGGTCCCTATTATCAGCTGATGGTTGGAATAAAGTTACGGGAACATTCATTCGTAAGTGGATGAGTTTAGAGGATGACGTTCTTCTATTGACCGATATTTCTATAACAGGTGATTTTTGGCAACGTGACAAGGAAGAGGTAAACGATGCCAAAATAACCCTGGATTTTAGAGTCCAACTTCCGCAAGTCATCATAAAAGAAAATGCTTTGAAGGAACTCATTATTGAGATCGATAAATGGTTTTCTGAGCCAAGAGAAATTGGTATAGAATTATCAAACGTTTGTTATCAATCATTTCAAATCACTTTTGGAATGAAAGATGAATTTATTTGTAGCCCAGATAAACCCGTTTGTACAATTCAATATTCTTCAGATAGTCGAATGAAAATGGGTGAATGGAACTTTGTAGTTGATCAATCATGTCTTCGACTTTTTAGGGATGATTTAAATCTCATTTTAAAACAGGCGTAACATGGCTTAATGTCAGGTGGGTTGAGCTTGAAGCGCAACGTCGTTTTGCACGAGAGCAACCCACTTTGCCCTAATAGCTTTAACTTGAGTTTTGTACACCGAAGCTTTACTGCGTTCTAGCTATTCTATGCTACCTAAAAATGGCAATTCAAATCTTGAATATTTTACTTAAAGCATTGAATTTATTTATTATTTACAATAATTACGTTTAATTTTCACTCACAAAATGGTGATTTAAAAACAGAATTAAGTAATTGATTAATAAAATAAAAATTAAATTGATTGCCATTTTTAGGTGCTATATTATTATATTTTAGACTTATTTTATTTTAGACTTATTTAACACAACTCATTGATTATATTAGCATAGATAAAAAGACTAAAATCAATTCGCGCCAAAAGTTTTGTACGCAAAAATTTGGCGCGAAACTTAAATTCCTGAAAATTTGTGCTTCAGTTAGTGACTCACTACCCTACTAATACAACATTAAAACAATGAATTTACCTGATCTACACGACTGGGAAATAAAAGCGATATTAACTGACCACAATGTACAGTCAGTTATTATTCAATTGCTATTTCCAGAAACTGACGATACAGCAAGTATTACTCTTAAAGGGGTAACCCATTTCCACGCTTCAGAGATGATGTTACAGAACGTTATCCTTGACGTATTGGTTTTTAAAACCGTTGTAGAGTCTGATTATTTTGATTACTGTAAAAAGCTTCTACACATAAGAAATGATTTTTTCAGCGAAAACAATAATGTCAAAATCTTATATATTGAACCATCCGTTGGTGTTGAGCTTGCCTGTAGTTTTACTGAGATAGAATTTAATTCAAATTAAATAACTGATGTTATGCAGGCGACTGCTGGTCCGACAAAAACCTATTAAAACTCGATCAGCACACCGGTGCAAGCACCCTGATTTGGCCCCAAAGCCAGGCACAATTTTTTCAAACCACCGGCCCCAAAGCCATTCAAGGCCTCACTTGGAACCTCGACGGCACAAAACTCTACGCCACGGCCGATGATCAGCCCAATGCCAGTACGCTATGGGAATACGACAACTTAGGCTGGCACATCGCCTGTGACGATCTCCCCAAAAAAGTCGAAGGCCTAGAAACCGTCCCTGACGGCCGCCTCGTTTACGGCTTTCACCAAGACACCCAACTCGGCATCCATTTTTACGATGCCAACACCTGTCAAACCCTCAGCGCCTCTAAAATCAACACCCCCTTTAATGATATTGAAGGCCTCGCTTGGCCCACCCAAGCTTGCAGCCCCTCAAATCAAAACGCTTTAAAGGCCTATTTTCAAAACTTAGACGGTTTTGAAGCCGTTGATATCCAAGCAGACGGTCGTATTCACCTCACACTCAATGGGGAAAATCATCAACTGCAACTCGATAATCAGATCACACCCGGCACACCACCTGCCGACAGTCAAATCCAAGTCACTTTGGTTGATGACCAAAATGGCGATGGTTTGGAAGATTATCAAATCACCTACCCCAGTGGGGATCAACAAACCCTTTACTATCAAGGGATTATTGAAGAACCTCCACCTGATGATGATGAGTGCAAAACCCTACAGGCCCCCGCTATCGATCCCACCGTCGTCAGCATACCGGCCCTCGTCACGCAATTCATCTACACAGGCGGAAACCCCATTCAAACCGGCGTAGCCGCAGACACCATTGATCTCAAACGATCAGCCACCCTGCGTGGCTCAGTCACCAACGTTGAAGGCGAACCGCTATTCAATGTGATCATCACCATAAAAGATCACCCCGAATACGGACAAACCGTAACAACCTGTGACGGCACTTTCAACATGGTTGTCAACGGCGGTGCCCAACTCACCGTTAATTATTATAAAGACGGCTACCTCCCCATCCAACGGCAAATCAAGCCAGAATGGCAACAATACGCTTGGGTAGATGATGTCGCCATGACGGCCTTGGATCCCCAAGTCACGACCATCTCACTCACAGCCAACGTCCCCATCCAAGTCGCACAAGGCACTCCCGTTACCGATGAAGACGGTTCTCGACAAGCCGTGGTGTTATTCCCACAAGGCCTAACGGCCACCATGACACTACCCGATGGCAGCACCCAGCCCTTAACAGAACTCGCCGTCCGGGCCACTGAATACACCGTCGGTGAAAACGGCCCAAAAGCCATGCCAGCACCCCTTCCCCCGACTACCGCTTACACCTACGCCGTCGAACTCAGTGTCGATCAAGCCATCGCCGCTGGCGCAACGCGCGTTGACTTCAGTCAACCCGTCCCCCTGTATGTCGATAACTTCCTCGACTTCCCTGTCGGTGGCATTGCCCCAGCGGGTTGGTATGACTACACAACGGCCACTTGGATTGCCTCAGATAATGGCATTGTGATCAAAATTCTCAGTATCAACAATGGATTAGCGGATATTGATTTAGAAGGTAATGGACAAGCTGCCAGCGCCTCGGCCCTAGCGGAACTGGGCATTACCCAAGCCGAAAGACAGCAATTGAGCCACCTCTATACGCCTGGCAAAAGTCTGTGGCGGGTACCCATTCCTCACTTTAGCCCTTGGGACATCAACTGGCCGGTTTCTCCTCCAGCGGATGCACAGCGGCCAAACCCACCAGAACCCAAAACGCTAGATGATGACATACCCGACAAGCGTTGCGAACAGGCTGGCTGTATTATTGAAGCTGAAAGCCAAGTCTTGGGAGAACGTCTACCCATTATCGGTACACCTTTGAGCTTAAACTACCGTAGCCACCGAGTGGTCGGGCGTAAAAGTGCCTACACCTTAAATATTCCATTACAGGGTGATTCAGTACCCAAGAGTCTTAAAGAGATTCGTTTAAGAATTAGCGTTGCCAGTCGAGGATTTGAATACCGTTTTTCTCCCACAACACGGCAAACGCTCTTTGTTTGGGATGGCATTGATGGCTATGGTCGGCCAGTACAAGGCACTCAAGAAGCACGAATAGAAATTACCTATGTCTATCCTACGCGCTATGGGCTCCCCCCAGAGGAACGGCGTAGTTTCGCAAGAGCAGGGCAGATGATCCCTCTCGGTGTGAGGGGGCGAGTTGACTTTGTCATTTCAAAAACCTTCACCAAAGAACTTGGCGTTTGGACACCTGCTGGCGTAGGCCTTGGCTATTTCAGCTTGAATATTCACCACACCTATGATCCAATCAACAAAATCTTATACCAAGGTTCGGGAGGCCAGCGAACCGCACCCGCAAGTATCAATGGCATTATTGAAACCGTGGCTGGCAACGGCAGAGCCGGCTCCAGTCGTGATGGTCAGCTCGCCACAGAAGCACGTTTGCACTATCCCCATGATACCGCAATCGGCCCAGATGGGAGTTTGTACATTGTTGATATGATGAAAGGGCGCGTTTACCGGGTAGGCACAGATAACATTATCACGACGGTAGCGGGTAATGGAAAGGAACAGGATTACTCCTCGGAAATTGTTAGTGATACTCTGGCCACAGAGATAGCCATAGCTAGACCGTATTCTATTGCGATTGGCCCAGATGGTCTATTATACATTCCGGATAAGGTAAGGCGCCGTGTCTTTCGTGTTGGTTCTGATGGAAGGCTGACTACAATCGTAGGTAATGGTTCAAGAACATACAACGGCGATGGGAGTTTGGCTTTGGAAACGGGGATAGAGGTAGAGAAAATTGCTTTTGACCCGGATGGTAGGTTGTATTTTTTTGGTATATCTCAGGGTATCATCCGTCGTGTCGATGAGAACGGGATTATCACCACCATAGCAGGTAATTACAACGGGGGAGAACTGGGTGATGGTGGGCCAGCAACACAAGCCTATTTTAACTATCCGTGGGATATGACTTTTTGCCCAGATGGTAGTTTGTATATTGCCGATAGTGGTAACAGTCGCATCCGCCTTGTCGATTTGCAGGGCATGATTACGACTGTTGCCGGTAATGGTGAATATGAAAGCAGTGGCGACGGGGGGCCGGCTTTGGAGGCGAAAGTCAATTATCCAACGGCTATCGCTTGCGGTTCTGACGGTATCTACTTGGTTGAACGAGCAGGCAATCAGATTCGCCGCATTGGTTGGGATGGCATCATCAATACCGTTATAGGTGACCCATACCGTAGCGGCACAGGTGACGGTGGCCCCGCAACTAAAGCGAGCTTAGAGGGTGTTGCTGCTATTCGTTTTGGCCCGGATGGTAGTTTATACATTGCAGATGCTTATGATCATCGTGTTCGCCGTGTGGGACTGAGTTTTCCCGAATTTTCTCTGGAGAATATCATTCTGCCCTCTGAAGATGGCGGACAACTCTACGAATTCAGCCCTTACGGCCGTCACCTCCGAACCTTTGACAGCATCACAGGTCAAATGGTCTACAAATTCGCTTACAACGATAATGGCTATTTAACCCAGATCACAGACCTAGATGGCGATATCACGCGCATTGAACGCAACGGCAATACACCCGTAGCGATTATTGCCCCTGATGGGCAACGCACGGCTTTAACCCTAGATGACAAGGGTTATCTGAATAGCGTGACTAACCCGGCCAGTGAAGCTTATCAATTGCAGTACACCGCAGATGGCTTATTAACGGCGTTTATTGATCCACGCGGCCATAAATCCGTTTATCAATACGACGATTTGGGCCGGTTTGTAGAAGATACCAATGCCGCTGGCGGTGGTTGGACACTCGCACGTTATGAAAATCAGGGTGGCGGTTACACCACCACCATGACAACTAAAGAAGGCCGAGTAACTCAATACCAAGTCAAACCCCAAGACAATGGTGAAATGTTACGAGTCAATACCTCTCCTGATGGCACGGTGAGCAAAACGTTTATCAATGCCGAAGGCGAAACCACAGTCACTCGTCCAGATGGTACAGTTATTGTGTCCGAACAAGGCCCCGATCCACGTTTTGGGATGCAAGCGCCATTCACTTCGCTGTTGACTATCACCACACCTAATGGATTAAGTGGGGTTATCACCACCGAAAAAACGGCTAAACTGGCAGAATCGGGTGATCCCTTAAGTCTATTAAGCTTGACAACTCAAATCACGAGCAATGATCGCACCAGCGAAAGTGTTTATGATGCCACCAATAAAACGGTTACCGCACAAAGTGCCGCTGGCCGCAAAAGCATCTCAGTCTTTGATGACAAAGGCCGGGTTATCCAAAAACAAGTGCCGGGATTGGCAGATGTCTTCTACACTTATGACAATCGAGGCAGGTTGACTCAAGTGACTGAAGGGGAAGGCGATGAGGCG
>JAYQWI020001206.1:0-1281 GCA_035871815.2 Candidatus Parabeggiatoa communis | reverse complement strand
ATGAGTTAGCACATATTCTAAAATCAGCACAAAACGCGATTGAATACGCTCAATGTCGGCAGCATCAAGATAAGCCAAGTTATACACAAAATCGACTTGCACTTTTTCATTTTCATGAAATTCCCAAACGGAAATAGACAGTGGTGCTTGTTCATGATCGTTTGTGAGTGTTATCGCTTTTGCTTTGAACATAGCACATTCAATGTCATGGTTTTCTTTGGCATAGTTCAATTGAAGATCAAATAGTTGCTTTCGTCCCCTCTTTTGAATACCCAACGCACGATTTAATTCACTGATGGGCAATCGTTGATGACGATAATCCGATTTTAGTGCCTTTCCAATGGCCTTTAATAATTGCCCAAAGCTCAACTGGGTTCCAAACTGAAACCATGCAGCACTGACTCCAATAAACAATCCTAGTGTTTCCTTAAAAGCGGCATTACTCCTATTAAGGACTGGTAATCCAATCGCCAATTCTTCCCTTTGGGTAGTCCGGGTAAAGTACACATACAAAGCCCCAAGCATGACATGGAAAGGTGTCGATTGCGTCTTTTTAGCAAAAGCGAGAAGGCGATTATAAAAGGGGCGCGGTAGCCATAACACCCGACACTCACTTTTTGGTATTGGGTCAGCCTCACGCCCACTCAAATAACGCGGTGCAAACAACGGTTCTGGCAAGGTTTGATTTTTTTCTAACCAATATTGCCGATGGACTTCATAACGCTCTGATTCAATGTAAGCGCGATCATTTTTGACAAAGGCCAAATAAGACGGTGCCACAGGCCCAATTTGTTGGCTTTGACTCAATTGCGTGTAAATTGTTGTGAATGACTGATTCAGTAAAGAAATACTCCAGCCATCTACAATTAAATGATGATATTTATTAAAACCGTAGAAACAATTATCATCAATTTTTAATAACGCAAAATGACATAACGGTTTGTCGTACCAATCAAACGGCTGAACAAATTGTTCTTGCATCCACGCCAATGCCGCTTGACGCGGATCATTCTCCCCAGAAAAATCATGGAAAGGCACGGTAACAGGGCAATTCTCAAGAAAAGTCTGCTTCGGCATATCGGATGTGCCCGGCACCAACACCGTTCGCAAGGCATCATGGCGTTGTACCAACAAATTAACGGCCTGTTCAAATAATTTTGGGTCAACGGCACCGTCAATCTGCATATATCCGCCAATATTATACAGCGGCAGCGATGGGTGCAACATCTGGTCAAACCAGATTTCACGTTGGGGAGATGTGAGGGGGTAAAGGTTGTGTTG
>JAYQWI020001205.1:0-9462 GCA_035871815.2 Candidatus Parabeggiatoa communis | reverse complement strand
ATGGATCTAACTTCTTGACTGAGATCGTTGTCTCTTCTTTAATTTTCAGAGGATTAACATATTTTTTAACCAGAAATTCAATGTAGTCTAATACCTCTTGTTGCAGATTTTCCGGTAAGAGATCAAATTGTGAAACGAGTTGTTTTTCCATTTTTTGTGATTTTTTTTGAAATGAGTGATGTGAAAGGGGAATAAAATAGTTAGAGTTCAGGTACTTGATGCGCTTCACATCACAGCGAGCGCAACCCATTATATTATACCTAAAAATGGCAGTCATTTTATAAATTCATAAATATAACAATGAGTTATAATATTTTACGTTCACCCATCTAAAAAAAATGAGATTTTGTTTTCAATAGATTTTGTTTTCAATACTTTACAAGCGAACTGCCATTTTTAGGTTATATTCTGATTACGCTTTCTGAAATCATCCCATCCTAAACTGGATCACGCTTCGCTTACCCTATATGGACTACGAAGCGAGTTATATTGTGTTACGAAACAACCTTTTTAACGGCCTTATCAAACGAAACGTCAAACAGTGAATAATTAATTCGATGTTCCAATAGTTCTTTCACATCGTTTTCTGTCAAGTTATTGAAGTTTAAACTATCAATTTTCTTACCTTGGTACCCGCTTTGATAAGTACTTTCTATCTCTTTATCAGAAATAATGAGATGAGCAAGCGTCAGTAATAAAGCAATACCTTCTTTACCAAAGGGATGGTAGGTACTTCCCTTGTATTCGCATTCTCCTGTACTATCAAAGTGATAGGTTGTACACTGCATTAAAACACCTACAATCAATTTATTGATAGCCATTTTGGCTACACAACCTTCAATTTCTTCTATAAAAGCGTTAATTTCTTCAGCAAAATGACTCATATTTTCGAGGCAAGTAAAAATCTCGTTTTGATAAGAGTCAATTTCTTTTTCCAAAGTTTCTACATTTTCTTGTTGATACTTTTCTGTGAGGATTGTAACTGTTTTCAGTTGAAAATTAATTTCGTCTATCCGAGAATCCTTTTGTTCTATAATAGAACTAAATTCTTGGGCAAATGAATTAAGAACTTCTTGGCAAAATTCAACATATTCGTTCAACAACTTTATCTTTTCAGAATGTAATTTAACATGTGGTTGGATAGCTTGTTGTTGTTTTTCAATAGCTTTGACTTTAGCTATGCCTGAATCTCTCAATCTTTCAAGAAAACTCTCTTCGTCGTCAATTTGACTTTCTATGTTATCGCGTCTCTCCATGTCGATCTGAATATCATATTCCCTGTCTTCAAGTTTACTTGCCTTTTTATCACGTTTTCTTATTTTTTCATCAAGATAATCACTTTCATCATCAAGAGCATTGCTTTCTGCTCTAAGATAATTTCTTTCTCTTTCAAGAGTATCAATCGTTGATTGGCTAACATAATAAGAACTTGCATTAATTTCATTAACAGAAGAGTTGTATGCCTGTAAACGCACTTGATACCGTGCAAGACGTGCATTATAGTTGTCTATACGATTGCTTAGTTCTATAGCAAAAACTCTAAAATTTTCCATTTTAGAATTATATTTTTTGACTTGATAGCCAATATCTTCATTAAGTGAGTTGAAATCTTCTACCAATGAATTACGTTTGTCACGACGAGAGTCAATTTCAGCTTCAATAGAAAGAATTTCTTGAGCAAGAACATCGTATTTTTGACCCTCAGATATGAGGTTTTCCTCAATAGAACTAATCTCTTTCCCACGAAATTCAATCTCATTTTCAATGGCTTTAATTTGTGAATCACGAAATTCTATTGCTGTATTTTGAGCCTTGATTAAACATGAATTAATTTCTTCATTCAAGTCATCAATGCCTCCACTAATATAATCTAATCCTATTCCAATAGAATTGATGTCTTCTTCCAGAGAACTAACCGTTTCTTGAGAAGATTCATTGGGCGACTCTGATAAAACTTGACTGATTAAGTTATTAATTTGCTCTATAAGATGAAACTCAGTTTGCCCAGCCTTGTCACGGAAATTAGCTAGAAAACTCCAGAGTATATGACAGGCTTGGTGAATAGGCTGATTACAAGTGTAAGTCCCTTCTGGTTTTTGGCAAGCAGCATACGTGAATAACCTAATTAACTCACGCTTGATTTGGTAGAGATACTCATTTTGGGTTTTTTGTTGTTGATATTGGATGAGTTTTTCAAAAATATTTCCCTTCTCATCTCCTAACATTTGATGAGAATAATTCACTAACTCAGAAATACCTTCACCTGTCCAACAATTAATGGGAACTATAATAGGTGGATTTTCAGAACCTAAAACAGAAGTATGCACTTTTTGGATTCTAGTGGTGACATCTCTAATATTCTGTTCGGTAGCTGCGAAAACATTGCCCATTTCTTTGTCAGCAAATATATTGAAAATATAGATGATTTTATGAGGGTGTTTTTTAAGCAAATTTCTTAAATAAGCACTGTCAATCGACAAAAATTGTTTATCTGGCGCGATTAAATAAAAAATTAAATCAGGATTCAGTTGAGTTTCTTGAAAAAAAGAAACACTGAATTTTTGCCGTTGAGTCGATTGGTTTTCGGTATATTTTGCTAAAGTGAGCGTATCAATGAGGTCAAAATCATCAATTTGATCTATACCGAGTGCCGCACGATTATAGTTTTCTAACCTGTCATCGCTACAAACGCCCGGCAGATCAAAATATTTTAACCCAATAGGAAATTCGACAAGATTAACCTCATCAGTACAATCTTGTCTTCCAGTAGAAGGCATAAAATAATCAATACCAATTAGGCGGTTTCCTAGTGTCGTTTTGCCACTGCCTGTTCTACCAGTGGCACATAAACTGATAGAAAGCTTGCTTTGTCGAAAAGTGCGTAACTTTTCAATGAGAAATTTTGCCCGAATAGCTGGTATTGAGGGATTGTTAAGTTGAAAATACATGATAAATTATCTAGTTTACCAAAGCTTTTTCCAGAAGATAGACAAGTTCAGGTTCTCCGTTCGGCTCATCTACCAATTGTTCAATCTTGGTTCTTAACTTCGAGAGTTTTTGTTCTGCAATCAGATTTCCATGCGATAGACTAATCGAAAAATCTGGCGAATCATCATCACAAAAATAATGTTGAACAGCTAAACCAAGCCCTATAATAAGTTTAATCAGTGGATAGCCACCCTTGAGATATTTTGTTCCCACGACCTTATCTACCTGAGCAACAACAACTGGAACAATGTCAACAACTTCTTCGTATCCAATGATATGACTTTCCGTTTTCGTCTTCAGTTCCTTTACCACTTCAGGAATTAATTGATTCCTAAAAACAGTTTTCTCTACATTCTTAATAACCATTTCATCATAAGTAGTATCCCCAAAAAGTCTAGCAAGACTATGTTTGTTCCTTTCTATTGTCTGCACTTTTACAGCTTCAGGAACCCATATAGTTTCTGTAATTTTTTCTTCTCTCATCTTAATATGAGATTCTTCATATGCTATTTCTACATCTTCAGTCTTTGGCACGATACGAGTGATTTCTTTTTCTTCCACCACATTCTCTTTTTCGATGATATCCTCTTGTCGTGATTTTTCAACTTGCTTAACTTGTTCAACAATTGAATTCAATTGAGCTTTGATATCAGCCACAGCATCAGTGCCTTTTAAAGTCATTGCTCCATTACACATAACAATAGAAGCGGCACCCATAAATAAATTTTGTCCATCCAGTTTTTTATCACTTGTGTGCATTGCTAATCTACTTACCGTAAGACAGAGAGTGTGATAATAACGATTTATACGCTCTAATTCTCGCACCTTTGACTTTTGAGTTTTTTCCCTTGATTCCAAAGGCAAATGCAATCTAACAAATGTCATTTTTCCTCTGGGCAAATAGATTTTATCTACGGGATAGGATTGTTCGTTATACTCAGCAAATAATTCATATTTTCCTTCTTTTAGTTTAGGGAAAACAAAACGACCACTCAAATAAGTTGAGTCTTCTTCAATTACTTGTCCATTGGCCTTGAGTAGGATTTTAACATTAGCTAGACTGTCACCATTTTTTCCCACGACTTGACCTTCCAAGATAGCGCGTTGCATGATGACTAGCAATAATCTTACGCTTTCTCTTAATATGACAGCCGTAGGTTCAGTTACCATAGTTTTCTCTCTTAATTTACCAAGGTTTTTTCCAGAAGTTGGACAAGTTCAGTTTCTCCATTCGGATTGTTTACCAAGTGTTCGATTTTGGATTTTAGCTTCTGGAGCTTTTGTTCAGCAAGTAATTTTCCACGTTGCATACTAATTGACCAATCTGGCGAGCTACTCTCACAGAAGTCTTCAACTCCTAAACCGAGTTCTATAAGAAATTCAATAACAGGATATCCACCTTTAAGATGTTTTGTTCCTACCACTTTCTCCACTTGAGCAACAACAATTTTGACAGTATCAATAACTTCCTCTTCGTAACCAACAATACGATTCTCTGTTTTCGTCTTCTGTTCCTTTACCACTTCAGGAACAAATTGATCCCTAGAAACAGTTTTCTCTACCTGCTTAATGACCATTTCATCGTGTGTGAGGGTTCTTGTTTCATGATCAATATAATCTTCTTCATAAGTCGTACTTCCAAAAAGTCTAGCTAGAGAAAATTTGCCCCTTTCTCTTGTTCGAGTTTTTTCTACCTCGACAAAATGTTGAGTTTTTTGTTCTTCTTTAACTGCTTCAGGAACCCATATAGTTTCATCGACTTTTTCTTTTCTCATCTCAATATGAGACTCTTCATATTCTATTTTTACATCTTCAGTCTTTGGCACGATACGAGTGATGTTTTTTTCTCCCATCACATTCTCTGTTTGGGTGATGTCCTCTTGTCGTGATTTTTCAACTTGCTCAACTTGTTCAGCAATTGAATTCAATTGAGCTTTAATATCAGCCACAGCATCAGCACCCTTGAAAGTCATGACACCATAAGAACTAATAGCTGAAGCTGCCGCTTGATACAAAGGTTGACCATCCAGTTTCTTGTCGCTTGTATACCTTGCTAATCTACCTGCTATAAGACTTAGAGTGCGATAGTAACGGTTAATGTGTTCCTTTTCAGCATGTTGCTTAAGATCATCCTTCAAAACTTGTTGCATATTGCCGATTTTGTCTTGCGGCAAAATTTGGCAAATAATATCAGTCAGTTGTTCAATGCCTGTCGCTTTTAGGGAATTAATCTCAATAACTGGAGGATACCATTCATCCCCATATACTTTTTGGTACGTTTTTGCTATCTTTGTTTTAGCATCTTCAAGGTTTTCTGGAGTTGATAAAGACTTTCCGTCTTTCTCAAACAAGTTGAGTGCCGGAATAACAAGACAAGGCGTTTTACGAGCTTTCCAGGTTTGTAATATCTGTCTTAAATACGTAGTATCAGGTTGAAGAAACTGCATGTGTGGAGCATTGACATAGATAATCACATCTGGAGCAACATCCTTTTGTTGCTCAGGTGATTGCCAATGTCCAATATTCACTGTTTTAGTTTCCGGTTTGTCTTTAGGGCTTGTACAGTTAGAAAAATCTTTAACCAGAAATGTGTCTGTATCCTGCATCTTAACAGCGGGAGGATCAGCATCTTCATTTTCAATTTGAGGCATTAATAATCCTACTCTATTGATGTTTTCGTAGCTACCATCACTTGCATAACCGGGAACGTCATAGTAATGGAGATTTTCACCTAATCTGAAAAAACCTATAAAATCAGTACAGTCGATATACCCGGTAGACTTCATTATTTTGGAATCCAATAAACTATTACCAAGTGAAGTCTTTCCTGCACCTGTTCGTCCTGTCACCCACAAATTAATGGGGCTGGCAAATAATTTTTCTTCCCTAATTTTGCTTTTCAGATATTCTGAAGTGATGCTTTTCAAGTCAAACACGGTTAACGCATCTGGCTTATCCTTAAAAAGCACTTTTAGGGTTTCTAAAGAAGCTTCTAGTGACATAAAATTTATCCTAACGTTTAAACATGGCAAGTGGTTCGTATTTAATCGTTTTCAACGAATTAATGACATTATGAATTTGTTCAGCCTTTTCGTTAGAGCCAATAAGTTGATAAACATCAGCTAATTGAGTCAAAAATGGGCTGTCCTCACGATTAGCGAGTTTAGATAATGCTTTAAAACTTTCTAAGTCCTTTGTTGGGACATCTTTTTTGTTTTTTTGAAAATACCAACTCATTAACGCGTTTTGAATTTGTTGATGAGCCTCTTGGACGAATTGACATTCATAAAGCATTATCGCTTGATCAAGCCGATATAAATGTTCCCGCCTGGGTTCTTCGTAACAAATTAAGTCATAATAAAGACTAAATTGACTAGCAAGTAATTTCAATTTTTCAGATTCTTCAAGGGCATACCGAGATAAACGAGGACGTTGTCCGGTTAAAAACAATTGTTGAGCATCACTCAAAATTCCAACAATGCTGGCTAAGTAATGAGCAACGTAGTTTTGAAACTCAAGCCTATCCCCTGATTTAGAATTTTGAACCTCAAAAGAGTCTAATCCCAGATGAAAATAACTATTGCCTTGATTCGGTAATAAATTCCAAATAGTCATAGCGGGATGCACTCTTTGTCTACCTTGTACCATACCATGAATAAGAATAGTGGGAATATCAGCTAATTCAGCAGATATGATGCCTATATCTCTATCTGTATGACGCAAAGGGCGCTTGATATACCCGTCACATTTAATTACATTATCAAACCACTGTGTTTTTTGCCAAGCAACATCAATAGCCATCCGATAATCAAGAAACCCCCCTTCATCATTAGCTTTATAGGGTATCGTGTCGTCCCAAAATGGCGCAATCACCACTAACGGCTTACCCATATTAGACTGATAAGTTGTCCTAAGCATTTGAATGGTTTGCTCAGAGGGTTCTACAAAGGGATTATTTTCCTCTGATTTGATCCAACTTCGATTAATCACTGCTGTTTGAACAGCATATTGCGTGCGAATTTGCTCTAATTCTAGTGCATTTTCCTGAGCCATTTTGCGTAATCGCAAATCTCGGTATAACTGTAGTTCATTTGACCACGCAATTTCATTTTTTCGATGGTTATGCGCCAGCGTCTGTTCTTCTTGACGATAAACATGCCCTTTTTCCTGAGCTTGTGTATCAAAGTATTTACTTAACGCAATTTCACGACAACGATGCCAACTGGCTTGTGTTTGTTCCTCTAAACGATATTTATGACCCTCCGCTTGCTCTTGCCCGCGCAGTAAATGAGTTTGCACTTGCTCTTGTAAACGGTGTTCGTGACTTTGCTCCAATTCTTGTTCACGAAACGAATGCCCTTGTGCTTGTTCAGTTAAATGATATTCATTATTTTTACCTAATTCTTGTTCACGAAGTAAATGCGCCTGCGCTTGCTCTTTAGAACGATAGTCATGACTTAACTGTTGTTGTTGAGCTTGCTCCTTCAAACGGTATTGATGACGCTTAATTTCCAAATCTGCTTGTCGTTTTATAGCTTGTTCTGCATCAGATTTCTTCTCACCACGTCGCAGAGCCGCATTTAAAAAACTATTAGCAATTAAAAATTGACCTAAACCCAATGCCATAACACCCCCTATAAACAATTAATCTTCAATCATCACTACTACATCCACTATCGCTACCACCTGCTTCGGCATTGTCACAAATGCCATTATTGTTATTATCTACACAACCACTACTGACTGGTTCAGGACTCTCGCCGTAAGTAGCATTCTTATCATATTCTGTTTCACTTCCTTCATCTGCCCCTATATAAGGCTTTGGCTTCTCCCAATAATGTTCATGATAAACGGTATCATCACTCTCAGAAGCACTATGAAAAGAGAGATGATTAGCTGAATTATCATGGTGATAGGCATCTGGCTCACTATTGATCTCATAATCGAAAGAATTGGGAGAAGGGTTATGCGAGTCATAAGGATTTATATCCTCATTATGTTGAGGAGTACTGTAATCATATTCGCTATCACTAAAATGATCATGAGGTATTTGATCATAATTATGTTCATGAATAGAGTCAGTGTCTATTCCATGTTCAAAATCTAGGTTATTGTCATTTTGATAATCGTGTATGTCTGTTAAATTGTCAATCATAGAAATATACCTCACTTAACAACTTAAATAAATAGATAGAAAGTAAAAAACAATATAAAAAGAAAGGTTTAATCACGGGCATGTACGACAAATTAGGCATAGGCGACGTAATAGATGAAGCCATAGAACAATATTAACAAAAGTGTCATTTTAGCATAGTATCAAAAGCTGTCCATCTTGATGTTCATCAACATGTTCTTGAACATATATCTTAAAAAATTTATTCGCGTAATCCTTTTCAGTCAAGGCGTGAACGTGGCAAGAAACACTAAAGTTCCCTTTAGCCAAAAAATGGAGCGCGTATTATGACAGCTTAAAATGATAGGGACAAGAGGCGCAGACCGATAGGCGAAATTTAACCGATAAAAGAACAGTTATCGTATTAATTACTATTTATAAATTATCAATTACGTTAATCAATTTATCGCAAAGAGCCTTCAGATATTGGCACAAATGCGCCACTTTGAAAAGCGCAACATTGAGATTTTGATAAAAATTATAAAAATTTGATAGAACGCTGATTACGCGGATTAATTGATATCGGGCATTGCAACTGGATAAAATATCCATAGGTTGATAACTGATAACTGATAACTGATAACTGATAACTGATAACTGATAACTGAAAACCCATGCAAAAAGAGATTGAAACTAAATTAGCCAGGGCCCGTACTAAGTTGATTATGGATAAACCCTTTTTGGGGGCTTTGGTATTGCGTTTGCCTATGCTGGCCGCTGAACCAAAATGGTGTCCGACTACGGCGACTGATGCGCGGCGTTTTTATTATAATGCTGATTATATTGAGGTTTTGAGTGTGGAGCAGGTGCAATTTGTATTGGCTCATGAGGCCTTGTGCTTTATCGCATTTTGCTCGCTGTCAAGATCGTCAGAAATTTCAAAGGGATTTGGCTTGTGATTATGCTATTAATTCCTTATTATTCAAGGAGGATTTAACGCCACCGCCTGGTGTTTGGGTAGATGAAAGTTATGAGGGTATGACGGCCGAGGAAATCTATCCGACTATCTCAGAGAATAATAGCGATGAACCGATGGATAGGCATGTTTATGAAAACGAGGCTTCTGGGCAAACGGATGGACAAGGTAGTGATTTGAAGGATCAACCTGATGATTCTAGCGATAACCCTGGGCAGTCGTGCGGTGAGCAGGGCGGAAATCAAGAGGCCCCGGGTAAAGGGCAACCTTCGCCGAAAGAACAAGTTGATGGTGTACCACAACCGCCTCCTTTAAAAGATAATGAAAGCCAAAATCTTGATGTCCAATGGCAACAACGTTTGGCGGGGGCGGCGCAACAAGCTTT
>JAYQWI020001204.1:0-10114 GCA_035871815.2 Candidatus Parabeggiatoa communis | reverse complement strand
GAGGTTCAACTGTGGCAGCCGATAATGGGGCACTGAGCAAACTGAGAAAAAAGCAGAGACTGAGTTTGACAAAATTGTCATGCGGTATTTTCATATTTAAAGGATTCTCCGTATTATTGTAATTTAAAAGCAAGCTCACGCAAAGACGCATTGTAGAGACGCGATGCTTCGCGTCTCTATGCTTAGCGTCTCTATGCTTAGCGTCTCTATTCTTCACGTTTCTATGCTTAGCGTCTCTATTCTTCACGTTTCTAGCGAGGGCTCGCCTCGAAACAGCATCGCCTCGAAACAAAGACGCGAAGCATCGCGTCTCTACGAGATAAATCTCACGCTAAGACTATTAAGATTCAATGCCTTTTGGGGTGATTTAGGCCCGCCTTTGAGGGAATTTCGGATTTTGGTGGCAACATTGCATTACCCACACCCACCAAAAATAAGACATTTTTGATGGTAACCACCGATGTCAGTCGAATATTAAACAAGAAGATACCAGCGATATTGATTGCTGTAGGTACAATAGTAATACCAAGACTGTTTCGTATATTGGTTTCTAAACTGTTTGAAATATCAAATAGTTGAGCTAAGCGGGATAAACTCCCATCCATTAAAACCACTTGGGCAATATCGGTGGCAATGGATGAAGCACCTCTTAAGGAAATCGAAACATTCGCTTTCTTCATGGCAATCGCATCATTGATCCCATCCCCTACAAAACAAACCACTTTACCCTGTTTCTGTAACTCTTCAACAATATTGGCCTTATTTTCTGGCAAAATCTCAGCGTAGCAGCTATCCATACCCAGTCTTTCAGCCAATGATTGTGTCGGTTGCTTATGATCCCCTGAAACAATAGCAATATGTTTAATGCCTCGCTGTCTTAAATCACTGATAATCTGTTTCACTTCGGGACGTACAAAGGGACGTATTTCAATGGCACCATAGATGTGATGGTTGATAGCAACCATGACCAAGGAATGACCTTCAGTATGGGAAGAGGTCATCGCGTCTTCTATTTTCTTTGGAATGGCTATCCCTTCCCTTGTCATAAAGCGAACACTGCCTACTTGGATTATTTTATCCTCAATCATCACAGTGATACCGTAACCAATATGGTATTGAGAATCATCTATATCTGGCAAGCTCAGTTTGGATGTCTTTGCTTTTTGAAGGATCGCTTTAGCAATAGGATGTGTGAGTTTACGTTCAGCAGCGGCGGCATAAGTTAAAATTTCAGCTTCTTCTGAGTCGTCACGACAAAGAATGATTTGCCCCACTTCGGGCTGTTCATTCGTCAGGGTACCGGTTTTATCAAAGAGTATTGTATCTACCTGATTTAAAGCCTCAAGGGCGCGTCCCTCTTTGATAAGTATACCCTTTTGATAAGCTGATGTCAGATGCGTCAACGTGCCCAAGGGTGCGAGTAGTTTAATCCGACCTCCAAAACTGCTATAGAGGACGATAAGTGCCTGGGAAGGGCCTAATAGAGCTAATGCTAATGCGGAAAGAGCAATAAAAGGTACAGCCGCCTTATCAGACAAGGCTTCTCCCCGCGACTGTGTATTCGTTTTGAAGTCAATCGCATTATTTAAAATGTGGTTTATTTTTAGAAAAGTCGTTTCTTTCCCAGTTTGTTCTACTTTAACACAAATTCGGCCAATAAAGAGCAGAGTGGAAGCGAACACCTTATCACCAACTCCTTTTTCAGCAGGTTGAGATTCTCCCGTCAAAGCATGTTGGTCAATCATCGCCATACCTTCAGTAATCATACCATCAACCGGAATCACTTCACCCGTATTCACAACAACGATGTCATTGACTTGAAGTGCTTCCAGTGCCACTTCAATTTCAACATTATCTTTTAAAACCCAAACCACCTGAGGCAACTGCTCAAAGACATTCGTGAGCATTTGTTTAGAGTGCTTTTGAGTCTTTCCCAAGATTTTGTTAGCAAGGTGATAAAACCAATGGCTTAAGCATAATATCACATAATGATTTGTGGCCAGACTGATGAAAGTAAAAATAAAAATGACCGCATCATTCCCGATTTTCCGTTTCTGAATGAGTGATTTTTCTGCCATTTTAAGAATTGGGAGAGTGCTATAGGTAAACAAACCAATATTTAATAGAGCGAGGGGGGCAGAAATAACAGAATTTCTGACTATGGCGATACCCAAATTAGCAGTACTGATTAAAAAATAATGATCATACTTTTTGTCAGTTTGATTGAGTATCTCATTTTGAGCAGCATCTTGAGGCTTGTTGACCGATTGAACACTTAGGCTTTTATTTTTTTTTGTTTTTTTTGCGGGGGACTTTTTAAATAATCTTCCCCCGATATAGCTACCAAACAAAATGCCAATACTGATAATTCCGACGTTCATGTATTATTCTAATATTATTTAATTATTATTTAATGATTGAATTGAGGCGTTAGTTATGGTTTTGTCAATAGCGTGAGTCTCAATGATATAGCTACCCAGCCAAAACCTGTCCGCTTTTCAAAAGCTGACAGGTTTTTAGTTCTTGCTTGTTTATCTAGTGCACGGAGGCACAAATTTCCAGTCCCCCTTTCAAGCAGCTAATGGCTTCCCATGATAAGTCCATCGAAAAGGCCTAGCCATAGTTTCATTAAAATAGTTAATAAATGCATTGAGCTTGTTTTTTAAGTCATTTTTAGAAGAAAAATTCCCACGTCGAATAACTTTTCGAGCTAAAATAGAAAACCATATTTCAATTTGATTAAGCCATGAGGAGTGTTTTGGGGTAAAATGAAGAATGATGCGATGGGTTGGGTCACGCAAAAATTCTTCTCGATTTTCCATTGATTTAAGAATACCTTCTTTCCCCTTAACACCAAGCTCATCTGTAATTCCACATTCACGAGCAACTAATCGTACCATTGACTCTGAAACATGGGTATTTAAGTTATCAGCAACTATGTGCCATTTTGTATCAGATGGTTCAGTTAAAATAACGCCTTCAACAAAATCTGCATAGTCTTTTTCTGTGCGAGTGTCGCCAACTTCACCAATAACCTGCCCAGTAGCAACATCAAAACCAGCTATAAGTGTTTGTGTACCATGGCGTATATATTCAAATTCTTGGTATTCTGGTTTACCAGGTATCATTGGTTTCGTTTCTGCAGCTCGTTCTAATGCCTGAATTCCAGTCATTTCATCAATGGAAATGGTTGTATCGAATTGTTCATTTCGTTTTATGGCATTTTTATAAGTATCGCAAATATCAAGACATTTTTCATCGAAGTTTTCGTCTTGCTTAGGAGTTAACCAACCACGCACACGATGAGGCTGCAAGTTAGCTTCATTAAGGAAACGCGCCACTGAACGTGGTGATATAAATTCAACTATTCCACGTTTTATAACTTCATTTGCTAATTCCTCTTGGGTCCAATGAGTTATAGGACGACCAGATTCTACGGGTAGCTCACAAGCTAATGCTACAATAGCACAAATTTGCTCTGGGGTGTAAGTAGTAGGCGCACCAGGTCTTGGAGCATCTTCTAAACGTTCTTTTACATTCTTTAGTTTAGAATCAACCCATCGTTTTCGCCACCTTTGCACAGCGTCACGAGAAATTCCTAACATCCTGCTTACTTTACGAGAGCCAAAGCCCTCATCAGATAACAATATTATCCTACTACGAACAACTTGAGAATGTGAATTGCTACGTTTAGCTGCAATTTTTTCTAGCTCTTGACGTTCAGTATTTGATAGTTCTATTGTCATAATTTATTATCCTTAAGTTTTATGTTATTTTTTTATTATCATACTTTTTGGTGGGCTGGAAATTTGTGCCTCCGTGCACTAGCTTCATTTGTCGCAAGTTCTACATTTATGACAAATTCATTCAAACGCTGACGGATCAGTACCTGAACCCGCTTGGCAAAATCCAAAGCAGCTTTAGCTTGCCCCTTTGGTTCTTCGATATCATTGTTCGGATCCAAACAGTGGACTTTTGCAGCGGCTCTGGGCAGCATCTCAAGTACTGTCTGACGCTGGGCTTCTGTCATACAGTAAATTTTGTCAGCTTGTTCGATCATTTCAGCCGTTAAAGGTTGTGCGTTGTGCTTATGAACAGGAATTTCGATATGGCTGAGTGCCTGTTCTGCTGCTGCTTTCATCGGTTTACCCACTTGCGCTGAAACGCCAGCACTTTGCACTTGTATGCCGAATTTTGCCAGTTGTTCAGTGGGGATGTTCAAGTGCTTGGCTATTTCCGCATGACAGATAGCTTGGGCTATTGGCGACCGAAAAGTGTTACCCCCACAGACGAACAAAAAGAGCTGCTGTAGAACATCCGATGATTGCTCTTCCTTTTTAGCTTCCCGATAACTGGAAACACTTAACACGAATAGTGCGGTTATAAGTAAAGTGGCAGCACCCAGTTGATAGGTATTTGGCAACATGCCATAATCGAATAAAACGGCTAGCCCAAAAGTAGAAACGACACCAGATAAAATACTGGAAGCCCTGTTAACAGGTACACAGAAGGTATATTCACGATGATCCAAATAGATCATGGTTCCAAAAATATAGAGACTGGCATAGCACACGCCAACCAGCAGTGCGGGGATAAGGGCATCATGGGCGAAAAAGGTGGTAAATCCTTCGCGTAATTCCAGCATAATGTCGTTGCCCCCGATCAGAGCAAAAAAGGCGAGTCCTAACACGAGTGCAGGCATGGCCACCATTTGTTCTTCTACGAAGTAGCGCAGCCGTGCTTTTTGATCTTCTGTTTTGGAAAATCTTTGGATAACCTGAAAGCGTACCGTGTAGCCGCCTAGATAGCCTGCTAAGTTGATCCCGGCGGCCAGCGTCATGGCATATCCACCATCTTCAAGAAAGAGTACTCCTAAGGCTAACAGCGTGAGTGTCAATGCGATCATGGCATACCAGTGTACCAAGCGGTGAGCTATCGCATCCGTCACTCGCGCAATGATTAAAACGCCAGCCCGCATCAGCACTAACATGAATATGATGGAGATGCCATTAAAACTGAAAGCTAAGGTTGTGGTACCAATGATAACGGCGGTACAGATGCCCGAAATCACGCTTTGCCATCTGGGTATGGGAAGATTAAACCCTAAAAGGGGTCTGTGTTCTAAATATTTCCACCATCCCATAGCCGTGACAAATAGGTACATGCACACAAACGTGGCAATGGCTGATGCGGGGAGTATAAGAAAGCCTGAGACTGGTTCAATATTGGAAAAAAGGCCTTTGGTTGTGGCTTTGGTCAGAAAACTATAGGGAATATAGCATAGAAAATAACCGAACCCTAAGAACCAAATCAAATTATTGACCGTAAAAATCCCCAGGATTTTTTTTGTATTGTTTAGCATTTCAAAAAACGATTATTGTTATGGTTTATAAAAAGAAGCATCATACGACTGTCCCAAGATCGATTTGCCGATCATAGCTAAATTGTGATCATCGTTATCATGGCGCACATAAAAAGATAAATCTCGATAAATCCGTTCAATCGGACTAGGCCTATTCAGACTACGCGCTCCACAGGCACGAATACAACGCTTTACAGTATCCTCTGCGAGGTGTTCCATGACATGACGTACTCGACTTCCAACCAATTGTGCCTCTTTAGGGTTGCTTATCCATTGGTCTGCTGTATGCTTAAGCCACAGATGGCCCGTTTCGATATTGATGGCCATTTGACCAATATGCTGTTGTACGTAGGGATCGGACATTTTGTTTTGTGAGGTAATATGCGCTAGCGTATAATCGTAGGCTGCCTCTGCTGCTCCGAGAAAAGAAGCGGCATAATTGGGAATAAAGCGCGTTTGCCAAGCTTCTGCAAGATATTGTCCCTTCGCACCTATCAAATTGTTTGCTGGGATAAAGGTATTTTGAAAACGAACCTGATGGCTAACCGTGCCACGCATGCCTATGGGATCCCACCAACGGGTATCAAATGAAATAGAAGGATCACTCAAATCACAGGCAAGCAATAATAGTTCTTGCGGATTGCTCGCATCGCGAGCGCCCCCTGGCCCGGATTGATTGACTAGAAGAATGGCCCAATGTGCACCACCTGCACCAGAACAAAATATTTTGGTTCCATCAATAATATACCCATCTTCAACTTGTTTGACTGTGGTACCAAAACGAGTGGTTTCGCCCGGGGCTCGCGCTTGCGGCTCACCACTCCAAGCGACCCATATTTTGCCTTGTTCAACGACTTCTTTGAACCAACGGTTTTTTTGGCTGTCGTCAGCCAATCCATCCAGTATGATCAGCGAATTAGCATGTCCTTCCCAACAACGGGCTAATGAGAGATCAGCCTTAGCAATTTCCTTGGTCATCATCCATAAGGTAAACGCATCACCGCATTGTGGCCCGAGTCCTAATCCGCCGTATGTTTCAGGAATCGTCGGAGCATGGAGTTTCGCTTGAAATAAATCTTCAATATCCTCCGTTGGAAATGTTGCTGTTTTATCGTAGTGATCCGCACGCCGCGCAAAGTTGTCTTTCGATAATTTCCTGACGCTATCTATCAGATCGGGTCTATTTGTTTCCATCATGTTGATTTAGTTTGCAATATTGATTGTGTTGGTAGGGGCAATTCCTTGTGGTTGCCCCTGGTTGTTGCCCTTTTATAAAACACCTAAGGCAGTTCCAAAAAATAATTATCCCAAATGCTAAAAGTTTTGGCGTGGAAAAACTGGGGAAAGTAAATTCAAGCCAGTGTCGGGTGAAAGAATGGTGGGCAACAAAAAACCGTTACTCATCCTACAAAAACAGAGTGGGATAATTTATTTTTTGGATATGCCTAAGAACTATTGTTCTCGGTAGAAAAACTCCCGGCAGAGGAAATTTGAACGTCCAGTATTGTCTTTGAATTGGTGAAATGCAGCGATGACTATGAGGCCTTTATTTGAATTAGCCGCAAAAACCGATTCCATAAAACCTAAGTCATATACTGCATGAAAGGCTATTTCACCAATATTATCCATATAGGTCGAAATTTCGACCTTCCCCCAGTCAAACGGTGCTTCTACTGCAAAGGTATCCAGAGTAAAAACGTCATCGGTTTTGGCAAGGGTGAATTTTTTTATCCACTTGGTTGCGGCATTTGAGTTCAGCCATGTTCCCAGAAGTGGGGTTATATCAACGTTGCCACTTACTGTTTCTTGTAGTGATAATTCTGTCTCACGCATGTTTGACATAGTTCGTTTACCTTCCCTATTTAGGCTTCAAAATATGAAAAAATTCCCTCGCAAAGTGATTTGGCCGTCCACTATCGTCTTTAAACGAGCTATAAGATTGAATCACAAGAATTCCCAATTTTTGGTTTGATACTAGGTGTGTTTCTATAGAACCAAAATCATAATGAGCATGGAATCCAATAGCCTCCATCGTTTTTCCGCCCCCAAAAGGCGTTGCTTTAACCACTCCCCAGTCAATCGGATTAGGCGAGTTAGCCCCATAGATATGCACAGTCAAAGCACCATCGCCCTGAGAATCCGTCACAACCTTGATAATATGATCTGTTTCAGGAGATGTATTGATCCAAGTCCCCAATAACGGAGACAAGTTAAGCGTGCCTTCAGTTGGGAGTTGGGTGTCCGCTCTCATGTACTTGGCTAGTTTCATATTGTTTCCTTTTTTGCTTTAAAGAAATCATCAGTCACGGTTTTCGGCATTTCCTGCCCTGTCATCATAAAAAATTGGCGTTCAACTTGAGCGCGGAGTACTGCATAGCCATCAATTGTCATCAAGCCTCTTGTTTTCGCATTTGAAATTAAGGGGGAAGAGGTTATGCCATAAATAAAATCGCTTACGACAGCCTCTTCTTTTAATCCATTCAGTTCAAATAATTGTTTATTATTATCGCGGCTCCCGGGTATGGCATTGACGATGAGAGAAAAATCTTGTACCGAAAAATCGGGTAATGGCACAAAAGGCAATTTCAGCAAACGAGCTGCATTTTCTCCCCGTTTCCAGCCTCTGTTAACCAAGGTGACTTGAGCGCCCGCTTCTGTTAATGCCGCAGCGACTGCACGCCCTGCACCGCCACAACCAATCACTGCCGCTCGTTTAGATTTCACTTGAATATTTTGTTGACGGAGCGGCCCCATAATGCCTTCATGATCGGTGGTATGCGCCATCCAGCCGTTTTCCGTTCGTATAATAAGATTAGTTGCATTAACCTTTTGAACCATAGGGCTGATGCGATTCACATTTTCTATAGCAACCTCTTTATGAGGTGATGTGATTGTGAGTCCCTGTAAGGAAAATCCCAGTTTTTCCAATGCCTTATTTCTAACAATTTTATCATAAAAATCAGTAAAATGATCCGTATGAAAAGGAATATAAAGTGCAGGTTTATCAAGAGTACGATAGGCTGCATTGTGCAAACGAGGCGAAAGTGAATAATAGATTGAATTGCCAACAATGCCAAAAAGTTCTTTTACGGGGCTCAGTGCTGGTAGCCCATAATCTTCAATCAATCTAGAAATGCTGACTGTATTCAGATTATTCAGTTCTTCAGTCACCGTTCCAAATATCATCGGTGCGCCGAGATGAGGCATTAGCAAACGAGTCCAAAAACCACGGAGCCCATCCGCAAAGGCGATAACGTCTCTTCTGCCCAGTATTTTTAAAAGCAGTAATGGTGCCAGTCCATCATCTGCCCGTACCGCTGTTGGTAGCAGCTTATAAAACCGGGCCTCAACACGCGAAAGTTGTTCAAATTGGGTATGCAGTTGCTGAAAATCCTTTGCTGAACCATACGAAGAAATCAAGCGCCTCTCTGGTGGGAGTTTGTTCAACAGTTCTGGGAGAATATCTCGCGCTCCTTCCAACTCGATCAGATCATAGTCTTGTGCTGCCCGATAAAGGTGTTGTAAACGTTGTTGGCGCGTACCTTCAAAATGTCCGCCTTCCTGACGACTACGCAGGGCGTAAAGT
Organism: Candidatus Parabeggiatoa communis; assembly: GCA_035871815.2. Lineage (GTDB taxonomy): Bacteria > Pseudomonadota > Gammaproteobacteria > Beggiatoales > Beggiatoaceae > Parabeggiatoa > Parabeggiatoa communis. The sequence goes on along the minus strand of JAYQWI020001204.1, from coordinate 1,166 downwards.
AAACGCCCTTGAAAACGATTGCGTAACCACGCAATATCCAAGTCGCCCGTCAAATCGGCACGCACTTCCAACCACTTAACTTCTTTGGGAAGTGCTAGAATTTCTTTTCCTTCTGGCGAGGGCAACGCAGTTAGCGTAGCGACTAGGGTGGCCCTGTTCATTAATTAATCTTAACCTGTCGTTTATGGTATCAAGATTCTGAAAACTTCGGAAAAGTCTGTAAGTCATTGATTTTTGGTTAGGCCTATTTTTGTAAGTCATTGAAAGTATTGGATGCCGTTTTCGGAAGTTTTCAGTACGATGTCTTGATATCCTGTCAGTCGTTAATTTGTTGTTGCACGTCGGCGTTTTGCAACTTCCTCCAAGTCAAATTGTTTTTTTCTAAAATCAAGCTCACGTTTTGAACCAAGGCGCAAAGGAGTCTTATTAGCGAAGCGTACCGAAGGTTCTTAGCGGCTTTGCGCGAAGCGTGAGATTTTATCTCACGCAATTATGACGCTTTCATTAATTTGTTAGACGGATTTCATCGCGTCAACGGGTTTAAGCAATCGAATACGGAAAGCGGGGTACAATGAGGCTATCAGGGTAAATACTAAAATGGCGGTTGGCCCCAAAGTAAATGCTAATACCGATAATTGCGGTGTCACGGTATCCGTTAATCCAAATTCTGCACCGAGTTCTGCCATGCCCGGATAAGTAAACCCGTAAACATAGTAATATAGAGTAATGGCAGTGCCCAGGAGTAATCCAATGGCTAAACCCACTAAGGTGAGTAGGCAAGATTCTAACATCACCAGTTTACCAATAAACAGAGGTTTGGTGCCTAAAGCTAACATGACTCCAAATTCACGGGTGCGTTCCAGTACGGCCATCAAAAAAGTGTTGAGTATACTAAAGGTGACGATCAATATGAGACAGCCATACATAAACCATCCGTTCATTTTGTCGGCTTGAATCATTTGGCGTAATCCAGGTACTAAAGTATTCCAGTCTAAAACGACTAAATCGGCCCAATGAGTTTTGAGTGAATGGCTATCGCTATGATGTGTTGTGGTTTGCAATACGGGGTGAACGTTGAGGTGGGTACGCACTTGTGCTAATACGGTTTCCAAATCATTGAAGTGTTTTACCATACCGACTAAGAGATGTGCGGATTCTCCCATGCT
>JAYQWI020001203.1:0-3614 GCA_035871815.2 Candidatus Parabeggiatoa communis | reverse complement strand
CGCTTGAACTGAATGTCGCTCGTTCACCTTGTCCAATTGGTGTCGATGAGGTGTTCAAGGCATTACATGAATACGCCTCTGTTGAACGTTATCCAAAATGGGCTTATAGCTTGTTAGCCGCACTCGGCGATGGCATTTCTGCCAGCTATCTGCGAGACGGGCTACATTTAGCCGGTGAATGGGCACCTCACTTCCCTTTTGATTCTCCAAAACAGTGTGAGCATTTTTCGCGGGAAGTGGTTGAAAACGTTTTATATCGACTGCCTGATGACAATATCTCAGAAATGGCAATGACGACTTGGGAAGCTGCCGCTAAATTGGCCGGATTTTGTGAGGTACTGGCTGCAATAAAGTGGTCAAATTTAACCCCAATTCAAGCCAATGAATTGCTGCGATTGCTCATCGGTTTTTCTTATTATTCAGATTATTATGAGGAGGAAGCCGCCAGTTGGCAAAAAAAATGGCGTGTTTTTAAAAAGCATATCCTACCAATTGAAGCGCGTGCTATATCAGAAGAGTATCTTGAACAGTGGAGAACTGATTTCGACGATTTCATCACGCCAGAATTAGACAATGCTGTGCTTGCCGAGATTATGAAAGAGGCGGCTACTTTAGCAAAACGACTCGCCCAACCGCCTTATCGAAAGCATTCTAAAAGAGGATTAGTATTTGGACATTTCATACGCCTCCACGATGCCACGCTACGACAACGAGTGCTTGACACACCGGCCGCCAGTCTGAAAGCTTTAGACAAAGCCTGTCGGCGTGACAATGAAACGAAACTGATTGCTTATGGAGTGGCAGCCCTTGTCGAAAAAAATGCCGCCTTTGCAGTGGATTGTCTGTGGCATGCCCCTAAAAAATTAGTCAAGACGGCACAGCTTTTGGGCATCATGAATTGGGCATATCGCTTAGAACTCCTCCGCAATTTTGTTCGCCACCCCATTATGACAGTTGATTTTGAGTCTCTTTCACTTAGGGAAATTTATGACATGATGCAGACTATCGAAGCCACTCGTCACTACAATCCCATTCCCAAAGCACTGAAAAACTATTTTGAAGGCAAACGCACTCTCCGCGACACACAACTACAACGGCATCGTCAAATCGTATTGGATAGGCTTTTACAAACCAAGCTTCAAGTATTAGAAAACATTACGGAACAAGCTTTATGGCGTGGATTTGAAACCACTTTCAATAGCCCTGATGTCAAACACGCCCTGCAACTGTTTCGAGATTTATATTCAAATAAACGCGCTTGTCGGCGTTTTCTAAAAGCATACACAGCCGGCAATGCGAATTATCTTTACCAGCACCCCCTCACCCTGATATGGATAAAACAGCATCCTCACATTAATTTAAAGCTCTGGACAGAAGGTATCATATTAGACAATTATGAAGAAAAACAATATATTAGCATTACCCTAGAACCCAGGCCATTGGAAGTACTCAAAATGGGTACTTATGTAGGCAGTTGTCTAGGGCTAGGTGGCATTATGACGGATTCGGCAGTGGCGATTATGCTTGATATCAATAAACAAGTGCTTTATGCCAGAAATGAAAATGGAATCGTTATTGCGCGACAACTGATAGCGATTTCAAAAGATGATCAATTGGTGGCTTTTCAGATTTATCCGCACAATACAGCGTCTCGCATCAAAAAATTATTTTTTGATTATGATCAACACTTTGCCCACAGGCTAGGCATCAAACTTTTTAAAAGTGAAAGAGATAACTATGAAATAGAGCATATTCTCTCAGAATATTGGTGGGATGACGGCGCTTGGCATTTTGGTAGGCACCCAAGGGCCTTAAAAAAACGTAACGCGAGCCAGAAAGGGCGTGTTCGCCCTCCCCAAAATCCGTTATAATCATAAATTTTTTAATCTCTCCAAATTGCGCCGACTGTTTTGGTGTTCAGGATCAGATTTCAAGGCTGCCAAGTAATTTTGCTTTGCTAACCATAAGCGTTCAAGTTCCCGTTTTTCATCCCCTTCTTTGTGATAGATGAAGGCGATATTGTAATAGAACTCGGCATTTTCAGGCTCGTATAATAACGCTTTGCGGTAATAATACCTGGCTTGATCATATTCACGCTTGTTCAAATAACGATAAGCTTGCATAGAATATTCCCGGACAATATGCCCTCTTATTTTATCCCTATATTGTTCAGGTGACCAATCTTTTCCCTTCCTAAAAGGCTGCATTTCAACAGGGGAACTGCCAAAAGCGGGTACATAGACGAAAACGGTGGGATAGCCGGTTCCCTTGTATTGTTTAAACAATTTTTTCTCGTCTCTGCTATTGTCGGGGGTAATTTTTACCCTGAGTATATTATCCATAAAATGTTGAAGCGGGTAATCACTAAAGTAGTCACCCTCCAATTTCCTACACCACGGGCACCAATCTGCGTGAAAGTAGACGATAACCGGTTCTTCTAACGAATGGGCGGTATCCATGATGGTATCGTATCCTCCGGCACCCTCTTCCCAAGGGTAATAAGTTAAAGACTCCGGTTGCCTTTCTGCTGCCTGAATATTTTCAGCCTCTTCCCTATAATCGCGAGAAGAGGCAGCTTGCTTTCCCTCACTCCCGGCATCGGCAGAAGAATAGATATCTTTTGAAGGCCGTGTCGCCAAATGAATCGGGGGATTTTCATCAGCCTCAAATGCTTCAACAAATAATTCATCAGCAAAGGGCTCTTCAGCAGAGTCTGGCGAATAACGTTCTGTTGAAGGCGGGAAAGACTGGGTTGCTGTTAGAGAATCTCTTGAAACACTGGCAACGGGTTGGTTTTCCGGCGAGGCGGCATTCTCTTGATGCTGCGTGTAGCCAAAATAAACTAAGCCGATTAACACTGTAGCCAAAATCAGTGGTTTGAGCGAAAAACGACGCGACTGATTTTGGAAAGCGGCTTCTTGCCGTTTACGTTTAAGTGCCTCTCGCCGTTTTTCCGCCTCAAGTAAGGTATTATCGTAAGCGGCTTTTTTTTCGATATCGTTAAGAACAGAATACGCCTCTCTAATGTTGGCTATTCTATTTTCATATTCTTGCTTGACAGTCTTAGCCGTATCCAAAGTGAGTGCCTTGATCAAACGTTGATCGGTATCAGGTGCCATTCTTAATATTTGGTAATCGGTTTTTTTTGTACTTGAGCTGGTTTTCAATTGACGATCATAAGCTTTGCGCTGTGCCAAGTTAGCAATCACAGCGTAGGCTTTTTTGATTTCCAATTGATGGGTTTCGTACTCTTTTTGGGCTTGACTCAGAACACTTTGTGCCTTATCTTTAATTTGCACCTGTTCGGTGTTTTGAGAAATGCCCAGAATGTGGTAATAATCTTTTTGCATGTCTCATTTTCCAATAATGTGTTGGGCTTGTTAAAATTATATCATCAATGGAGTTTCGCTCTACAGTTACTGCGTTTCACACACATTCAACCCATTCTGGATTGTGCCTTTTAATTAATCAGCCTACAAATCATGTTTAAAAGTCACTCGATAAACGCAGCCTTCACATAAATTCTTTAAATAGGCTGGCAATACCGAAAATATTTCCCCGCTTTCTTCAAAAGAGATCGGCTCTGATGCGACATCGGTTACCAACTTTGGCTC
>JAYQWI020001202.1:0-9241 GCA_035871815.2 Candidatus Parabeggiatoa communis | reverse complement strand
CCCCAACGCACTCGCCAAATAATATCATCATGTCTATCGCGCAAATCATCACTGACAAAGCTATCTTTAAAGACTTCTAAGGTTGTAAAATCCAATTGGTTTACCCAATCTTCATGGACAAAGCCTCGCAATAAATCTTCTACCATTTTCGGATGAGAAAAGAGTCGTTTGTAGCTTTGATCATGTTTGACTTTATTTTGATCTTTGCTTTGCTCATGTTTGACTTGGTTTTGCTCTTTTTGTCTTGTCTTTTGCTTCCGCATTTAATACCCCTATTGTGACAACGAATGCCCGACATAAGCGAATAATCCGTCTCCAATTCGTTTATCCCCGTCATTCGTTGTACTCACTACTCACTCAAATCAGCACTATCTCTGAAGCCTTATGCGTGAATCATCCGCTCATCGACTCCTAAAGCGGCTTCATGCATCGCTTCTGACAAAGTCGGATGCGCGTGAATCGTTCTCGCTAAATCTTCGGCACTGCCTTGAAACTCCATGGCAAGCACGGCTTCGGCAATCAGTTCTGATGCGGAATGACCAAAAATATGTACCCCTAAAAGACGATCTGTTTTAGCATCGGCAATCATGCGTACCATGCCACTCGTATCCCCATGTGCTCTCGCTCTACCACTGGCAACAAACGGAAATTGTCCTACTTTATATTCAATACCCGCTGCTTGAAGTTGTTCTTCAGTACGGCCTACCCAAGCGATTTCTGGATGGGTATAAATAACCCAAGGTACTGTTTCATAAGACATTTCACTCTTTTGGCCAGCCAAGCGTTCTGCTACCATCACCCCTTCTTCCGATCCTTTGTGCGCTAACATGGGGCCACCAATCACATCGCCTATAGCATAAATGCCCGGTACTGACGTTTCACGGTGTTCATTCACTTGGATAAAGCCGCGCTCATTGATTTGGATACCGATTTCAGCCGCCTCTAAACCGGCCGTATTCGGTTTGCGCCCCACTGCGACAATCAATTTATCGACAACCCGTTGTTGTTCGCCTTTTTTCTCATCTTGGTAAGACACCGTCACTTCGTTATTCCTAACCGTTGCCGAGGTAACGCTTGCGCCTAAATGAATATCCAAGCCTTGTTTTTTCAGTTCTCGTTGTGCCGCTGCCGCAATTTTACGATCCGCCGCCGCGAGAAAATCGGGCAAGGCTTCCAAAATCGTCACTTGGCTACCTAAACGACTCCAGACGCTGCTGAGTTCGAGCCCAATCGCGCCCGCACCTATTACACCTAACCGCTTAGGCACACTGTCAAACGCTAACGCGCCCGTCGAATCAACAATTAACTTATTATCAATACTGGCCACGGGAATGGGAGTCGGGATTGAGCCTGTCGCAATAATGATATTGTCAGCGGTTAGCGTTTGTTTGCTCCCATTCTGGGCCGTAATTTCAAGGGCTTGATTGCCCGTTAAACGGGCAGCGCCTTCCAAACTGGCCACTTTATTCTGTTTAAACAAACTGCCAATGCCTTTTGTGAGTGTTTTCACAATCCGATTCTTACGCGCCTGCATTGCCCCAATATCAATACTCAGGCCACCAAACTTAATGCCATGTTCAGCAGCCTGTTTTTGCAGAAAGTAGTAGTGATGCGAAGAATCCAGTAAAGCTTTAGAAGGAATGCAGCCCACATTCAAACAAGTCCCCCCTAAAGACGGTTTGCCGCTAGGATTAAGCCATTTATCAACACAAGCGGTTTTCAATCCCAGTTGGGCGCATCGAATCGCAGCCACATAACCAGCCGGGCCGGCACCTATCACAATCACATTATAATCAGCCATGAATTTTTGACTCCTTTAAATATCTAATAACAAACGAGTAGGATCTTCTATTGCGTTTTTGATCGCGACTAAAAATTGCACCGCATCACGTCCATCAATCAAGCGGTGATCATAAGATAAAGCAACATACATCACAGGCCGAATCACAACTTGCCCCTTTTCGGCCACAGGCCGCTCAACAATATTATGCAAACCCAAAATAGCACTTTGTGGTGGATTGAGAATCGGTGTCGAAAGCATCGATCCAAAAATGCCGCCGTTGGTGATACTAAACGTGCCGCCCGTTAAATCTTCTAGGCTTAATTGGGCATCATGGGCGCGTCGAGCAAAATTGGCAATATTTTTTTCGACATCAGCAAAGGACATCACATCGACATCGCGCATAATGGGTACAACTAAACCGCGCGAGCTACTAACAGCCATCCCAATATCATAGTAGCCATGATAGACAATATCTTCGCCCTCTATGGAAGCATTCACAATAGGGAAATTTTGCAGAGCGGCCACTGCTGCTTTAGTAAAGAAGGACATAAAGCCCAGTTTAACGCCATGCTGTTTTTCAAACTTTTCTTTGTACTGATTGCGTAAATCGATCACCGCCTTCATGTTGATTTCATTAAAGGTGGTGAGAATAGCGTGTTCATGTTGAGCTTGAAGTAAACGCTCTGCAACCCGTTTTCGCAAACGGTTCATCGGGACACGCTCTTCAGGACGAACAGATAAATTCGGCATCGCCTCTCTTTGCGAAATGCGAGAATCGGTCGATTTTTCCGCTACAGCAGAAGGCGATTGAGGGGAAGGTGCTCCGGCTTTGCCTCCAGAGAGAGAGTTTTCCTGTTGAACGACAGGTGTCATTGTGGGCCCATTCCCTTGCGACATTCTTTGCGAAGCCGTCAAATCAGCATCGATATCCGTTTTTGATGAAGAAGCTGAAAGGGTAGCGACTTCTGATTCATGAGCTTCTGACAAGCCTTGACATTCTGATTTTTGTTGCACCATATCAGCTTTGGTGACACGATCACCCTGATGCTGAACAGAACTCGGATCAATGCCTTGTTCTGCCGCCATTTTACGAACGGCAGGGCTGGTTTTCGCGGATGCACTATTAGATTCAGGGGACGGTGTTGCTTCAACTACAGGCTCAACCGTCGAGGGCACTTCGGCCTGCCCTGAAACCACAGGGGGAGCAACGGGCGTAGATACCGGTTTCAAAGCAGCGGATGTGACAACACCGGTATCAATCTGTGCAATAACTTCTTCGCTCAACACCTGACTACCAGCATCTTTAATAATATTCATCAAGGTGCCCGATTTAGGGGCAGGCACTTCCAAAACCACTTTATCCGTTTCAATCTCAATTAAAGTGTCGCCTTCTTGCACGACATCACCCGTTTTTTTCTGCCACTTTAATAAAACCGCATCGGGAACCGATTCAGCGAGAACCGGCACTTTTACTTCTTCAATAGACACAATGGATATCCTCTTTTAGTTATCAGTTCCACGCTAAAGTTTTTGCGCGCAAAAACTTTAGCGTGGAAATCAGTTATCAGTTATCAGTTATCAGTTATCAGTTATCAGTTATCAGTTATCACTTCCAGGCAAAAGTTTTGTCCTGAGCTTGTCGAAGGGGGCGCAAAAAATGTATTTAGCTTCGCTGGAAATGTGGAAATCTATCTGTGATTTAGCCAACATAAGTTGCGATCAGATTGATGTTGAAATTATTGCCATCAAAATTCAATTCAAAAAATCAGGCTATAATCTGCTGTTTAAAGCGTTCTTGATGTGTGTAAAAAATAGAACGCAGGTGACGCTGATTTAACTTGATTTTATTTTCAACATTTTGTTGAGCACTACAAATTTAGCTAACCCAAATAGGTTATAAACCACTTAAATTTGTTAATAACAATTTGATTTACAAATCTTATGACTCAAAACACTTTGGAAAACCATTTTCGCTTTTTAAGCAGACTCATCTCGGCTTTAATCCGCCCATAGTGCTGCAATGTGTGTGATGAATTTCAGATCGAATGCTGAAAAAACGGCTGGAAAAAGGCAATCTTGAGGTAGGGCTACTCCCAACATAATTAATAAATATACTCGTTTGGCACCTTCTATCTAAATTATTAACTGATGTACCCTTATTATTATCAATGTTATATAAACGCACGAAACCTCACGTATTGATGCCGATATCTGAAGAAATGAGGGGCGAATTATCGAATGATTGAAGTGATACTGCCCGAATCCAACACCAATTGTCGTTTGTGTTCAAAATGAACATAAGTTGAGTGCGTAACATCAGTTATTAAAATGGGCTTGCGCGTGATATCTACAAGAGGCTGGCATCTTAGGGGTAATCCCACGCGCAAGAGGTGGTGTCTTTTTTTGAATTGACTAGGCTCAAATCGTCTATTTTATAATTAATAATGCCTTGTCTTTACAAATATTTTAGATCACAAAACTTAAATTAACGAATGAATTACTTTCGCAGCAAAAGTTTTGCACGCAAAATGTTTTTAAAAAAACTAATAATGAACTTATGAACGCATTCACATTTATTTAGTAATCCCATTCAACTACCCCAGTACGGTTGCAATTATTGAATGAAAAATTAATTAATTCAAATTCTTTGTTCCTTTCAGAGAAGGTGTTAATATACTTAAAAACCACAGAGTGGCTCTTAAGTCCGTTTTTGTGTGCAAAAAATTTTGAAAAATCCATTTTTTCAGTCAAATCAGCGTTCTATTTCAAATCCTTCATTATCATCCTGATTTTAAAACGACTGTTAGTTGAATATTGTCAACCTTATTTTCATTTACATTCCGATTTTCGCTGTTCTCCATTCGTTATTCGCTAACGAATAGTGTCAGTTTTGTTTAGAGGATTTTCCATGAAACACTATTTATCAAGATATTTTGTAGGGATTGGTTTCGTTATTGGGTTATTGTCGGCCCCTTTGGCAGGGCATGAATTGCCTGATTTTACAAAACTGGTAGAAATGTATGGCCCTAGCGTGGTTAATATCAGCACGGCAGCCAAAAAAGAACCGGGAGCAAAAAATATTCCCCATGGTATTCCAGGCTTACCCAAGGATAGCCCTTTCCACGATTTTTTCCGTCATTTTTTTGAGAAAGAGAATAATGAATTATTTGAAGATCAGCCTTCAACTTCACTCGGTTCCGGTTTTATTATCTCCCATGATGGTTATGTCGTCACTAATAACCATGTCATTGAAGATGCCGATGAAATCATTGTGCGTTTAACGGATCGCCGAGAATTTGTGGCAAAACTCGTGGGTGCCGATAAACGTAGTGATCTGGCTTTGCTGAAACTCGATGCCACCGATTTACCGACGGTTAAACTGGGGGCATCAAGTGATCTGAAAGTGGGTGAGTGGGTTTTAGCAATAGGTTCACCATTTGGATTTGAACATTCGGTCACCGCGGGTATCGTTAGCGCAAAGGGCAGAAGTTTACCGCATGATACTTATGTCCCCTTTATTCAAACTGATGTCGCTATTAACCCAGGCAACTCTGGGGGGCCCTTGTTTAACTTGGATGGCGAAGTCATCGGAGTCAATTCACAAATCTATAGTCGCACAGGTGGATTTATGGGCCTCTCATTTGCCATTCCGGTTGATGTGATGAACAATGTGGTTGATCAGTTGAAAGCTTTAGGCAAAGTGTCACGCGGTTGGCTGGGCGTATTGATTCAAGATGTCACTTATGACTTAGCTGAATCATTTGGCATGGATAAACCACAAGGGGCCCTGATTGCCAAAGTGTTAGCTGATAGCCCTGCTCAAAAGGCTGAATTTAAAGTCGGTGATATTATTATCCGTTTTGACGGCAAAAACGTCGAACGCTCTGCTGACTTACCCCCCATCGTGGGCAACACCAAGGTGGGCACAACGGTGGCGACAACCGTTATACGCAACGGCGATGAAGTGACTGTTAATGTTACTATTGGCGACTTACCCGATGAAGAAGATATTAATTTAGCGGTTAATAGTCTCGGTTCAGCAACCCTCACTCGCATTGGTTTGTCAATCATTGATTTGGATGACAAAACACGGGAGGAACACGGCATTATTGAAGGAGGCGTATTAATACGACGTATTGATGCAGGGCCTGCACGCGATGCTGGCATCAAGAAAGATGATGTGATTATGATGATAGATAACATCGACATTGAAGATGTCAAGCATTTCAAAGAGATATTAAATGAACTTAGCGCGACAACGGTGCCGGTACTGGTACATCGTGGCGGTTCTCCACTTTTCTTGGCACTGAAGATACCCGCAAAATGACAGTCAAACCCACATTGACACTCTACACACGACAAGGGTGTCACCTCTGCGACGAAATGAAACTGCAATTAGAGCCGTTTCAACGAGAATATGGTTTTTCCTTAAATGTGGTGGATATTGATGCTGACAGTTATCTCAAACTGCGTTATGGTGAACGAGTGCCCGTCTTAGCGGCCGGGGATCAGGAAATTTGTCATTATCAGTTAAACAAAGAGTTGGTGTTAGAATATTTTCAAACCTATTAGCATGAGTTCATGAGTTCATGAGTTCATGAGTTCATGAGTCCATGAGCTCATGAGTTCAGGTTAGTTAGAAGTGACAGAATTCTTTGGTGTGTTTTGCATTTTTAACGCAACCTTCGATGTTCAATTTTTTAGTTCTATAAATATTTGAACATGACATTAAGTTAAGGGCAGACACGTAGGTAGCTCAACCACTACAAAACCCCGCGTATTTAGGGGCTGTAGGGGCTACTCTTGCGTGTTCGAGAAGGCGAAAGTGGCATTGAGGTTTGACTTGGGAACGAAGTGAAACTCTATGGACAAAGTGCCCCTCTGAGGATTTTGTGTTGAAAAAAGAGATTAGAATATTTAGAACTACTTCTAAACGCCTCATTTAAATGGTAAGCAACAAAATAACAAGGCCCACCCTACATTATTAATAACTGAATGACAAATATTCGTAATTTTTCTATTATTGCCCATATTGATCATGGCAAATCCACCCTCGCGGATCGTTTTATTCAAATCTGTGGCGGCTTGACAAAGCGGGAAATGTCAGAACAAGTCTTAGATTCTATGGACTTGGAGCGTGAGCGAGGCATCACTATCAAAGCGCAAAGTGTGACGCTTTCTTATCAAGCGAAAGATGGGCAAACTTACCAACTTAACTTCATTGATACACCGGGTCATGTCGATTTTTCTTATGAAGTATCACGCTCACTGGCTGCTTGTGAAGGGGCGTTATTGGTCGTTGATGCTGCCCAAGGGGTTGAAGCACAGAGTGTCGCTAACTGTTATACCGCCCTTGAGCAAGGGCTTGAAGTGGTACCCGTGCTCAATAAAATTGATTTACCGGCCGCCGATCCGGCGCGTGTCATACAACAAATTGAAGATATTATTGGCATTGAAGCTGAAAATGCGCTACAAGTCAGTGCTAAAACCGGTGTAGGGGTTGAAGAATTACTTGAGTCTTTGGTACAGCGCATACCGCCCCCTTCGGGGCAAGCCGATCAACCTTTAATGGCGCTGATTATTGATTCTTGGTTTGACAACTATTTAGGTGTTGTCTCCTTAGTGCGGATCATGCAAGGGCGCTTGTACAAACGCCAAAAAATATTAGTGATGTCAACCGGGCGACGTGTTCAAGTCGAAAAAGTAGGCATTTTTACCCCCAAGCCTCAAGACTGTGAAGCACTTGAAATGGGCGAAGTCGGCTTTATGGTGGCAAGCATCAAGGACATTGATGGTGCGCCGGTTGGTGACACTTTAACCGATGCGGCACACCCTATTGATAAACCTTTAGCGGGTTTTGAAGCCATCAAACCCCGCGTTTTTGCCGGCATGTTTCCAATTGATACTAATGATTATGAAGCCTTGCGCGAGGCTTTATCGAAATTGCGACTTAATGATGCCGCCCTACATTATGAACCTGAAACCTCACAAGCTTTAGGCTTTGGTTTTCGCTGCGGTTTTTTGGGCATGTTGCACATGGAAATTGTGCAAGAGCGTTTGGAACGTGAATATCAATTAGAGCTCATTAGCACCGCGCCGACAGTCATTTATGAAATCCTCAATACTCAAGGTGAAATTTTCATGGTGGATAATCCAGCCGATCTACCGTCACCGAATCAGATTGCAGAAATGCGCGAACCGATTGTGGAAGCCAATATGCTGTTGCCACAAGATTATCTAGGGAATGTTATCAATCTGTGTATTGAAAAACGAGGTGTGCAGAAAAAGTTGCATTATACCGGCTCACAAATTACACTCAGTTACGAATTACCCCTGAGTGAAATGGTGCTCGATTTTTTTGATCGTCTCAAATCAGTGAGTCGTGGCTACGCCTCCTTAGACTATACCTTTTTGCGTTTCCAAGCGGCTAACTTAGTTAAACTTGATATTCTCATAAATGGTGAATGCGTTGATGCGCTGTCTATTATAGTCCATAAAGATAAAAGTCAATTACAAGGCACTCAACTCGTTAAAAAAATGAAAGAAGTGATACCCCGGCAAATGTACGATGTTGCAATTCAAGCCGCTATCGGATCGCAGATTATAGCGCGTCAAACAGTCAAAGCATTTCGCAAAAATGTCACCGCAAAATGTTATGGTGGCGATATCACACGTAAAAGAAAACTCCTTGAAAAACAAAAAGAAGGCAAAAAACGCATGAAAAAAGTGGGTGCCGTCACAATCCCTCAAGATGCTTTTTTAGCGGTATTACAGGTTGGGAAAAAATAAAAAATCCCCGCCCCCTTTTCCAAAGGCAGGGCGAACTCGATTAAGTAGGTACACAAAAATCTTTTAATATTTTAAATAGTTCAATAATTTCAAAAGGGCAAACACGTTTGTCATGCCCCTGTGAAATTATTTTGTCTTCACATAGATAGAACGCTGATTAAGCTGATTTTGCTGATAAGCACTGATTTGATTTCTTTTTCCGCTATAATAGTTACCTAATCTATGGTATTCCATAGTATGGAACTAACAGAGGGCTGAGAATAATCAGCAGCAGTTAGATAGGTGAATCACACCCTGGGATGTTTGATCCAGTCCCTCGCTCTGGGGTTAAGTATTAAGGGTAGCGTTCACTAAAAGGTGTACTTAACGTAAAAACCCTATTTAACCGTCTCAAGGATCACTTTACGTCCCATAAAGGACGAGCTTAAAGCTATTTGGTCAGTACGATTTCTGTACTGTTCACCTTTTCATCACAACCATTAAGACTAACATAAAAGTATTTAGTGCTATTGAATTCCATAAAATACTATTAAATCAGTGAATAAACACAATACTGCCTTCTCACTTAGCAATGTTCTAATTTTTAAATTAGCGCTGTCATGAGAAAGCGCTATTTAAAGTGTTCTATTTAAAAAAAATGTTAATTCATTTTTGTTGACCAACTTAAAT
>JAYQWI020001201.1:0-4917 GCA_035871815.2 Candidatus Parabeggiatoa communis | reverse complement strand
TGAGTCAACAGCACTGGAGCCTGTGAATCGGATAACATGACAGTCAAACGGGCCTTGGGATAAGTCGGTACTAAGGGCACATAAGCGCCCCCCGCTTTGAGAATGCCCAATAATCCGACTATCATTTCTATAGAGCGTTCCACGCACAGTCCAACCAACACTTCTGGCTTAACGCCTAGCGTTTTGAGATAACGTGCTAATTGATTAGCACGCGCATTCAACGCTTGATAAGACAAGCGTTCATGTTCAAAAACGATAGCGATGGCATCGGGTGTGCGCTCGACTTGGGCTTCAAAGAGTTGGTGAAGACACTGAGTTTGTGGAAAATCAGCTTGAATATTGTTTCCGTTTTTTTGCATTGGATTGTGTGTTTTTAGAAAATTTTTTTGAGGGATATGAAGCAAAATAAATTGGGTTTGAAAATCGGGCCGTCAAAATTTATTGGAGTTCAAGATTTATCTTGATTGAAGTTCAATTTAAATTTTGTTTGAAAATCAGGCCTTCGCAAAGAGATTGCCCCTACAAACTGACAATGACTGGACAAAAAAATAGCCCCATAGCATAAAACGATGAGGCTTTTGACAGACATCATTAAACTCTTTTTATCATCACAGTTCAAATCCCAGGATAAAACGTCTGATAAAACCAGGCAAAATTCTTTTTAAGTTCTGCCTCGATTCGCGGCGGTATTGAATGGCGAGTCGGCGGTTGTATCTCAGAATAAGTTTTATGCTGGTATTTAAAACGATAATAACTGTCACTTTCATGCGGTTTCACTTCTAGGTGCTGCGGATCAAAAGGGGCTTCTGGCAAATTGAGCCATTGATAAATCTCACGCATCACCAAAACAGGTTCCGCCATCAAATGCTCAAACACGACATAATACAAGCGAGATTGTAAACGGTTGTCAATATCTTGTAGGTTTTCAATTGATTTTAAGGGTGTTCCAATCACGCCTTCATTTCCAAAAAGCTTATCGGCACGGGCGTAGCGAGACAGATTGGCAAGATGATCCGGAAAATCAAGCAACAAGGTTTTTTGATGCTGTGCCTCAACTGAACCATAAATTTGTCCTAACTCGCGTACACAAACTAACATGCGGCAATCTGGATCAAGGTGATATACCATTTCTAATTGATTTAACCAACCCCTATTTTTGTCTACTACCCACACGGAGTCGCTTTCTGCAAACCAACCGTTGATGAAACCACGAAAAGCGTTGAGTAACCGTTGATAAACCCTTTCAAAATCAACGTCGAGTTGTGACAATAAAAACTCATTATCGCTGAGTTGGTGGCGCAGCCCGTTTAAGCTGGAGCACAAGGGTGAACTATGTCCAGAACTATAAATATCAGGGTGGTGCCCTAGTAACTGGCACAAAAATGTAGAACCGGCGCGGGGTAGCCCGGTGACGTAGATAAGGCGTTTGTTGAGGTGTATTTTGGACATCAGTTGCTTGAGCTTCAAAGTGTTGAGTAAACTGTGATTCTATATATAAATCTGACAGAATTGAGCCTTCTTTTAAAGAATTGTAGTGGGAAGATCGATGTTGAACATGATTAATAATGATTAAAATTAATCAGTGTAAATCATGACAATCAGTATTTAGCGAAGCTAAATATCAGCGTTCTATCGGTTTTTATATTTGAAAGCTCACTTATTTTCTGTTTAACATTGAAGAATAGTCATCACTCATCTTTTTCAAATTGAGAGGCAAGAGCAAAATTATCGACTATTTTGGAATCCAAAGCTTCTGTTTTGGGTGTTAGGTGTTTTTGAATTTTTGAGGTATCTTGCCTATCTCAGGATAATGCTTAATCGCTGTTTCAATCTGTTGCGCTTTTATATATCTTTTGAGTAATAGACAATCCGATTTTTTATAGTTTGGAATACGATCAGGATGATCCAGTGCCTTTTCATATTCATGACATTTTTTAGGACTATTTAAATTGATTTCCTGAAAATGGGCAAGCAACCAGCTTTCGACACAAGGTTCAGTCACATAAACTTCGGTATCCGTGCGAGCGGTGAGTTTATTCTTGAGGTTAAAGTCATTGGGAATGTAAGTATCTTCATCGAACCAAATCACATAACCTGAACAATCATCACCGTTTTTTTGAATAAGCTTTTGGGCTTCTTCTAAAACATTTTTCGCACTACCGCCCTCACAATTCTTAATTTTACCCGGTTTGCGGTAAATTGTTTTCAAAAGCCGGATATAATTTTCTTCAGTACAACCCTCTACGATAAAGTAATAGACGGGGTGACTTATCCTTGGTTTTCTGGATTTTCGAGTCATTGAATTACAATCCTCTGGGGGTGGCACCAAATCGCCCAAGACGATAGAGATTTTCAAGGTTTCTTTGATGTAAGTTTTTGATGTCTTGAAAATCAGCGGCAGAAAATAATTCTGTTTGCCCGTCATCACTTTTTTCGGCAAACCAGAGTTGTTCTGGTGCTAATAATTCCATAAATGCGGTGTTATGAAAAGAAAAAATCAATTGGGCACTGTGCGGATTTTCTGCTGGATTTTGAAATAATCCCAGTAAAAATGCGACAAGATTCGGATGCAGTTTGAGTTCTATTTCATCCACTATCAATAAACTACCGTTTTTTAATGCGGACAACATAAAATAAAGCAAAACTAAAAATTGCAAGGTGCCAGCACTTTCTAGTTCTTGATTCAAAAAATCTATCTTATTACCTTCTATTTTATGTGTGAATACGAGTCTTTTTGACTGAGTGGCATTGCTCAGGAATTTTTTGAGGCGTGCTTCACCTTCTAAATTTTGTATGACACCCAGTAATTGATTCAGTTCTTCTTCATCAGTCTTTTTAAGGGCTATGGTTTCAATGCCCACATCGGCAATCTGCAAAAATGTCGGTAAACGGGTTTGAAAGTCTTCATCTTTTAGCATCTTTTCCAAATACTTCAGATTAAACTTGTCTTCACCACCCAAGGTTAAATTGCTATGCACACTATAGGCTTGACAGGATTTGGCAATCACTTGAGTCTCATATTGAGCGGCGTAAGAAATAATAGAACTGTTCTTTCTTAAACCCAAGGTACTCATTGATGGCACCTGATCACCCAATGTGATTTGTTGTTCCTGACGAATATAGGCGCAGTGTGCTTTATCATCAAGATAATAATGGAGTGATTCAGATAACACTTGTTCTCGATTCACACAAAGTTTGTATTCATAATCTATCTTTTGTTCATCAAGCCCTGTGTTAGGGGAAAAAATCAGGTGAAAACGTGTGGGCAAATTGGTTTGCGTGCAAAAAGCATTAATGGGTATTTCTTCATCGGGCGCTTGAGTCAAAAAGGAATGTTGCATGAACCAAAAGACATAAGAAATAGCTTGTAATAGCGCCGTTTTACCTGACGCATTGGCACCTGCTAGGCCGATTAAAGGGTGTGCTTCGCTTTGGCTTTCTGTTTTAATATGTGTATCAAATGCTAAGATACTTTCGTTTTTGATAGCACGAAAATTTTCAACGGTAAAATACTTGATCAAAATGCCCTCCCAATTTTGTGGCTTTGAGTTTAGATTCAATTATCGCGTTGGCTGTGCTTATAACGCAAGAGGCGCAAGAGGCGCAAGAGACGCTAGATTTCTCTTGAGTAACGTCTTTAGCGCCTTTAGCGCCTTTAGCGCCTTTTGCGTTTAAATTTGTTAGTAGGAATGGTGGGCTAAAAGACGTTACCGGCCCCCTACAAGAAAGGCTTACCACGCCTTAAAACTAACGGCCGGATCACCAAATAGCGTAAACATTTGCAGTACATTTCGGGAAGCGCCTTGTTCATAAGCGCCTATTTTGGCTTCTGTGGTGATGACTCCCAAGATGCGGTTACCTCGTTCAAAAATGCTGGCAAAGATTTCGTGCC
Organism: Candidatus Parabeggiatoa communis; assembly: GCA_035871815.2. Lineage (GTDB taxonomy): Bacteria > Pseudomonadota > Gammaproteobacteria > Beggiatoales > Beggiatoaceae > Parabeggiatoa > Parabeggiatoa communis. The sequence continues at coordinate 1,025 of JAYQWI020001201.1, read as the reverse complement.
CTAAAATCGCGTCTTCCCAGGTATAGCTCACGTTGCTCGGTGCGAAAGCACCTATTGCTCCGCCTCGCGCCAACAAAAATTCTTCGGCAAGTGAGTATTTATTAGCATCAACAAAATAGCCGTTGATGCACGTTAGCATGAGTGCAAAGGCTAATTGTTCTTCATTGTTGAGGCTATGAACATGTTCGGGTTTAAATAATCCCTTCGATTGACTCCATCTATCCATGACACCATGCCCAATGTAATTGCTGATCATTACGCCTTGATTGAAACTGGCTATGATGTCTTGGGTGGCTTGTGCTATTTTCGTTTCCCGCTCTTTTTTGTCTACGCCTTCTAAATAGGAACGCAAGTAAATCTTGTCGGCATGAAATGTTGTGGGCAGAGAATCAGACAAGCCATCATTCAAGTCTTCAAATTCACTGTGATTGTCGGCGACTAACAATACGCTCTCAGGATTGTCATGAGTGGATTGTTCAAATCGCATGATTTTGTTAATTAAGGCGCTTACCGTTTCAGGATCATGGCCCGGGATTCTGCCAATGAACATATCAGGCAAGTTGTCGTCACCATCGACACTGACATACCAGTTATCATCTGGGGTTAAGCCTTCCCACGATGCTGAGAGATGCGCGGGAACTTGATTGCCTTTTTTGGCGCGCTTGTTTTTGTAGTTGATATTGGCATCGCCGACTAAAAAGACGTAAGTCGGTGCGGGCGGATTCCAATGATGGTAGGCATACTGCAAAAACGTTTTGATGGCGGCTGGATCAAATAAGCCGTGGTTAAATTCATTATAAATGTCTTCTACGCTGACGAGTTTAACGCGCAAGCCTTGTTGTTGGCGTAATGCGCCTAAAGATTCGACGGCCGGTATCAATGCTTTGGCGGTAATCAGAATATAGTCGGCCGCGTTTTTGAGACTTTTGAGCTGGGTAGGTTGAATAGCTGTCATGCGTGGAGGCGATTGGATTTGCCCAGTGGTTGAAATAAAGTAGCGTCTTTCTTCAGCCATGACTGTTGTT
>JAYQWI020001200.1:0-2693 GCA_035871815.2 Candidatus Parabeggiatoa communis | reverse complement strand
GAATTGGTAGACACGCTGTCTTGAGGGGGCAGTGGCGTAAGCCGTGCCAGTTCGAGTCTGGCCGTCGGCACCATTTTTCATTTCTTTTTTCAGGTATTCAGTCACGAAGCAACGACTGAATACTTGAACCTACCTAATGCTATAAACCTGCCTAATTTGTCAATCCCACAACTAACTCTGTCAATTAAGTGTATACCTGTTCATTTTCTTGTTGGCTGGGTAACGGTTTTTTAAAGCTCACCATTCCCCCTATTTTGTTTAAGACATCGTCATGCGTTTAAATCAATGGGAAATACAAATTATCAAATCCACTGTACGTAAAGTGCTGGGAGAGAATGCCAAAATTTGGCTCTTCGGTTCCCGCGTAGATGATAACAAGCGAGGTGGCGATATTGATCTTTTGATTGAAACGAATACACCCTTGATTGATAATCGTTGGCGAATTGAAGCGCGTATTGATTTGGCGCTACAACGTGCATTAGGAGAACAAAAAATTGACATCATACTCCACACACTTGAAGATAAAACACTGCCTATACATCGCATTGCTAAAGAAACGGGAATAAAATTATGACCTCTCCTTCTTATTTTGCTGAGTATTTGCCCCCTTTTTTAAAAGCCATGTACGTCGTTAATAGAGAATTACGCTATTGGCTGAACACCCGTTCACGTCTTACCAATGTCATTCCTGTTACAGCAGAATGGATTAGCCATTTGGAAGAAAATCAAGAATCGGCCGATATAGTGCAATCTTTTACCTCTCGTTTTGGGAGATTACAAGATTTGATGAGTAAGCAATTATTCAGAACACTGATATTGCTTGAAGGTGGTGAAGCAGAGAGTTTAATAGATATTCTTAACGTCATGGAAAAACGGGGTATTTTAGAAAATCTTCTTGATTGGCAAGCACTGAGAAAATTACGTAATGATTTGACGCATGAATATTTCGATGATTATCAGAGAATGGCAGAAGCCATTAATGCCACTTATGCTGCTGCGAATGTCTTGGAAAACATTGTATTAAATTGTCGCGAATACGCCATTAATAATCTGCATATCTCCCCTGATGAAATCAATTCCAACACATAACGCCAATGATTGTTGAACAGGATTAAACGAGTACCCCCGCACTGCTTCGATCATCCGATTATTCATATCAGCACCAGTCAAGGGGTTGGGTATATTATATCTACGTTTCTTCCTAAGCATTCTGACAGCTTTCTACATTCAAAATTCAATTTTGTGTATTCAAAAACTTGAACATCGACTATCACTTTAACAAAAATCCACTCAACCCAATAACAACGTTTGCAAGCGCGCATCGCAAAGCTTTTGCAAAGGTTCCGGCCAACAACCGCTTTTCAAAAGCATTTCTTCGATCTCTTCAGACGAAAACGGCGAAGGCGAATGCGCCAACAACTCACGCGCCTCATTTTCTGTGAAAGCCTCAATAGAAAAGCTATGCCCAAATAAATTGAAAAACGGCGAAGGCTTGCCACACTCACGCGCCCATTGTCTAGGCGGCTCGGCCGCCGTCACGATAAAACTCAATACCCCCTGACTACCTAAAGCACGTAAATTCCACCAAAACTCCGCATCCAAAGCCGGCACCGCTAGGCCTGCCTCAATATCATCCATTAAGACCTTATCGTCATAACACATTGTTTTTAAAGCTTTAATAAAATTTTATAGCCTTTAATGACATTTTGTTATTTTATGCCTGATTGTGGTTTTATCACAAACCGTTTTATAATCCGCCAACCTTTTGAAGGCAGAATTAAATTAGTTTATCGGCCAGTCATAATGTTGCCGTCATTTTATGAGGATTAAAGGAACACTTATCATGCAGCAAAATTTACAACTGAAATTACCCCTGTTTGTCAATATAGATATGAGAGAACTGAGTTTTATATTAGCTGCTCGCTTGTATGAGAATGGCAAATTATCGTTGGGACAAGCCGCAGAATTGGCAGGTGTCTCTAAGCGAACATTGATGGAATTACTTGGCAATTATGGTGTTTCAATTTTCAATTACGATAGCAGCGAGATAGAGGAAGATTTAAAAAATGCCTAAAATCATTTCTGATGCCAGTTGTTTAATTGCTTTAGATAATATTGGTCTGATTTCAGTTTTAAAGGAATTGTACGAAAAGATTTATATCACACAAGAGGTTTACAGCGAATTTGGTCAAAGTATAGAAGATTGGATTGAGATCAAACCCGTTGAAAATAAAAACTATGTTCTTCTATTAAACCAGTTGGTTGACTTAGGGGAAGCCAGTACCATTGCACTGTCATTAGAATTAACGGATAACGTCATGATTTTGGACGATAAAAAAGCCAGAACCCTTGCTAACAACTTGAATTTGAAATTCACAGGATTATTAGGCGTTATTCTCAAAGCCAAACAACAAAAAATTATTCCATCTGTTTTCGATGTACTGAACAAACTTAAATCGGTCAACTTCAGAATTTCTGATGCCATAGAAAACGAGGTATTGAGGTTGGCGAATGAAGCTGATAAAACTTAGGAGATGAACTATGATTTGTCCGGCTTGTGATCGTTATGTAACAATTGAAGATTGGACTGATGATAAACCTTTTAACTGCCCTCATTGTCATAGTTTACTCAAGTTAGTGACAGATGAAGGGGGTTATTGTGGTGCGAGTGATAAATATCTTGAAATTCAGGA
>JAYQWI020001199.1:0-2448 GCA_035871815.2 Candidatus Parabeggiatoa communis | reverse complement strand
CAAGATGGATTTAATTTGGTTATATAGATTTTCAGGTCAATAATTTCAAAATGTCATCTGCCTGTGAAATTATTTTTCTGAACATCTATAACTGATAGATTGGTATAGTACGAGACTTTTAAGGGTTTGTTGCCATGAATATGTACAGAAATACGTGCGAGATTTCCTGATTTCATATCAGCATGATGGCTCCCTTTAATTCTCATCAATTGCCAACCCTTTTTTTCAAGTATTTGGGCAAATGCTTTTCCAGAAATGCTTTTCACACGGCAATCTCCATAATTTGATCATTTTGAGAGAGTTGATAATTTTCCAATTCAATTGATAAACAAGCTTCAACTGCTTTATAGAGATTTTCCAGCAATTCTTCAAAACTATCACCTTGAGTAGCGCACCCTAAAATAGCGGGCACTTCTGCCCAATAACCACCTTCTTCTGCCTTATGCACAATGACTTTGAGTTTCATAAGATAATTCTCATCATGTTGTTGTATTTCTTGTTCTATTAATAAAGTACAACGAATTGGGAAATAAACGAATTAAAATAGCTCAATTCATTGCTGTTATTAATTTATTCACGTCATTCGTTGTACTCCACTGTACTCTATTGAGATTGCCACGCCAACTTAAAATTAAAGGCCCTAGCCAAATCCTCATAACGTTGCCGCACTTCCTCATGTGTCAGTTTGAGTTTTGAAGCGGCTTTCGCTATTCGCTCTTCAGTAATTGTCTCTTTGGGATCAAGCCAATTCCAAGATTCAAAGTGTTTTGAAAGAAGTTTTTGATCTAAATTATCACGGCAAATCTTTCCTAATGCTCCTAATGCCTCAATTCTTACATCAGAATCCTCATCATCCAACTTGGCAATCAAGGGTTCAACAGCACGAGAGTCTTTAAGTTCGCCTAAAGCCCAAGCTGCTGAATGTCCCACTTCTTTATCATCCAATTTAGCAATCAAAAGTTCTACTGCTCTGGAGTAGTTTGCCTGAGCTAAAATCGTGATTAACCGCCATGTCGCTCCTTTGTCAAAACAGGGTTTCTCAATAAATTTTAGCAATTGGGCTAAAGTTTCTTCTTTAGAAAAGATTCCTGTTGTAAATATCCGCTTCTTGCACCGTCATTTGGGCTTTCCGCAATGTTTGCCGCAAAATATCATCCAAGGCCCCGGTAAAACAGCTTTCATCCAATTCGCGGCATCGGATCAGCACCGGCAAGCACGCTTTATCTGGTAGCGTCGCGACATCGGGCAATTCGGCGAAATCCGGATCAGCTTTCATTTTCAACAGATAAGCCGTCACTAACCACCGTACTAAAGTCGTCTTACCTGCTCCCGGATCGCCCAACAAGACTAAACGTTGTGTTGCCTTTAAGCTTTCGCCAAGCGAAACGCTATTTAAATCAGTAACTTGTTCAAAATTATCGAATCTGCCCGCCGCATACAAACGTTGCTTTTCTCGTCGCAATTCCAATTGGGCATCCCAGCCAAAATACGCCAACATATTAATCACATTGGCGCAAGTTCCGCCAGCTTGAAACAGGGGCATTGTCTCCCCTTTGATGAGAATGATGTCGAGAACAGCTAATCCTGTTCCATGAATAATTTTGTTTTTTCTTGCGCTACGCTTCATTGATATGGTTCACCAGTTACCCACACATTCAAATGATATTTGAGCTGATTTTTAATTTTAACTGAAACTTTACAGATACAAAAATAAAATTAAAGAGATGTTTTGTTGTCTTGTAGGGTGGGTAGAGCTTAGCTACACCCACCAAATCACCCATTGAAATCAGAATCGCATTGAGGAATTTGAAAATAAGCAATTGGAATGGCATCGAATGAAGCCAGGTGATGTTTTAACAAATTTGATGCAAATTCACCAAGTTGAGCCAAAAGAGTTGTCTCATATTGCACCGCAATTAGTGATTACTGAATTGCTCAATGAAAAACAGACGATGACACTTGAACAGCTTAAGGGCTTTTCTCAGTTTTTTAAGGTGCCAGTCACATTGTTTCTTGATTGAATACCTGTTTTAAAAGAGGTTTTATCCACCCTACCTGACTAATCCGTTGTACTTATGATTGGCGGTTGTTTGTAATTAATTGAGTACAACAAATGACGTGGATAAACGAATTAAAAACCCTCTTTTTACTTGGTTAAATTCGCTTATCCCCGTCATTAGCTGTACTTATGGTTGGGGGGTGGTTTGTTTAAATTAATTGTCTGAATCAGAATTGACAGAATGTGAGAATTTACAGAATAAAAACAATACGATATTAAGATTGATTTTGTTTTAATTCTGTTAATTCTTTAATTCTGCAAATTCTGATTCAGACATTATAAGGTGACTATAAAAATGTCTGAACTTCATGACAAAGGTGAACAGATTTATAAGACGCAAATTTTGCCTCAATTAGCAATAGACAAATTGAAAGGCAAAATTATAGCGA
>JAYQWI020001198.1:0-5274 GCA_035871815.2 Candidatus Parabeggiatoa communis | reverse complement strand
GGAAAACCAGGCCCTTTTAAGAAAACTCGATAACCAGGAATAAAAACTATGCTTACTCTATCATCTCAACAAGCGACTGAATTACTGCGCTATGCCAGAGAACAACTTTTCGTACAGTTTGGCTTGAAACCAGATAATACTGTTTCGCCTCCAACGGAACTGGATTCTCTTGAGTTTCAAAAGCTTAACATAACCCTTCGCAGAAAGGGTGTGCTTCGAGCGTCTATGTCTGGTAAAGGCGCTACCCTCACCGAAGCCGTTTCTAAGGCCATTCATAACTGTTTGAATGATAAACGCTTTTTAGGTGGGCCCGTTGTTGCGTCAGAGCTTGACAAAATTCACATCGAACTTTGGGTTCAAGTTGACAAGGCACCCTTGGATAATACTCATCTCCCAGAGATGAAAAAGAATTTCGATTTAGGTGTCCACGGCATTGAGATTCGCAAAGACAATCATTATGCTTACTACAAACCCTCTGTCGCGATTACCAGCAACACCCAACGTCTGGAACGCTTACTTGAAAAGCTTTGCAAAAAAGCGCATCTTAACCCGACTGATTGGCAGCAGGATAATGTCATCATTCACAGAACACATTGGCTTCATTACATCGAACCGATTAAGGGTTCAAAAGAAGCGGTTTCTTTATTCCGGTTGCGTTCACGCCGTGAAAGTGCCATTAACGCCGAAACGATATCTCAAGCCCTCTACCTGACGACTCGAAGACTCTGCGCGAGTCAACGAGCAGACGGCTCTTACAATTATATTTACGATGCTTATAAAGACACCTTCGATAACGAAGAATTTAACATGGTTAGAATGGCAGGTTGTGCTTACGCTGTGGCTCGCGCAAGTCAATGCCTCCAAGAGATTCAACCTGTGGCGGAAGCAAGTGCCGATAAAGCTATCCGATATTTGCTTGCTCTCTCTCATCCCATCAAAACGTCAAACGAGGGGATTTTCATTGCTGACGGTACAACCCGCAAAAAAAGCCAACAGGGCAAATTGGGGACTTTGGCGCTCACACTGTTAGCACTCCAGTTTGGCCCTTTCAGTCAACGATTTGCAGATGAGAGAAAACAGTTAGTCAATTCGATTCTGTCTCTACAAAACGCCGATGGTTCATTTCAATGCTATATTCCCCAAAAAGCCGATCCGATTAAAGGGCAAAATTTTTTTCCGGGTGAAACACTCCTTGCGTTGGGGCACGAATTTAAACACACTCAGGATCAGCGCATCATAGAAGCTGCCGAGAAAGCCTTTCCCTATTACCAAAAGTACTTTCAAACCGATCCGTCAACGGCTTTTGCACCGTGGCAAATAGATGCCTGGCGCGTTTTCCATGAAATCCAACAAGCTCGCCAGAACGAGCAAACCACAGCCTACGCGGAATTCCTTTTTTCTATGGTAGACTGGTTGTTAAAGTACCAATACACGGCAGACAATTCTCCCAGCAGTGACTATGTGGGTGGTTTTCGAGTCGGCAGTCTGCCAAGTATGTCCACCACAGTTTATGTCGAAGCCATCATTAGAGCTTGTCATCTCGCAGAGCAACTGGGTTTTAAAGAGAAAAGCAATCGTTACCGAGACGCCGCTCGCATTGGGTTAGCGTTTAGTTTGCAACTCCAGCTAACAGAAGAAGAGTCATTCTTATTTTCACAACCCGAACTCGCCATTGGTGGCATCACCCACAATCTCCTCACCTTCCGAATCCGAAATGATTTCGATCAACATGGGATGACTGCCTTTATAGCGGCCCTTGAAACACCGTCCATTATCACTGTCTAAGGAGCGGCAACAGGTACTCGGAAAATCATCCAATGTTGAAACAAACGGCAATGGTTATTACAATCATTACAGAGGAATTGTTATTTAAAAGCGGATGACGGCACTGGGGTTAAGTAAGTGGGAAAGCTTCAATTTCAAGGGCTTTTGCTGTTGATAAAGAGCTTCTTTACGCTAAAAATTTAGGGTCTGTTTTTGTTCTAAATATATCGGCTGGGCAAGAGAGGATGGTGGGCAAGCGGGCGTTCGGATTCATGGGCAAGATTTGAGTTCAATGCCGACAGCGATCCCACCCTACTAGACATTGTGGAACAAAAATAGATAATCCTATTTTTCCTGTCAATCACCTCTTTATCAACAGCCTACCCAGTGCCCTTTTTTATCTCTAAATCTAAATTTATTTAATTAATGAATAATCATAGACCACCGATATTGTTATCATTACTTTTCACCATTTTATTAGGACTAAACGGTGACGCGCAACCTGCAACCCCACCCAACCAAGAAGTGAAGCGTATCACGTTGGCTGAGGCGGTGGCTTTGGCATTGCGTTATAACCGCACGGTGGAAACGGCCTACTTGAATCGTCTGATTGAAAAATTTGATTTGAAAGTGGCCCAAGATAAATTTTTTCCTGATTTATCTGTTTTCTCTTCGGTGTCTCAGGGTCATCATGAGGGAAAAAATGCCCTGAATAGTCAAGTGGGGGCGGAGGCTTTCCTAAAAATACCAACGGGTGGAGAGTTTGGCTTATCTTGGACCCAATCTACCATCGATCCTTGGCAAGCCCCAGTCGATAGCTTTGATCGTGATGATGGCTTTGGTAGTAATAATGGCTTTGGTAGTGATTTAGTTTTCTCTTTTAGGCAACCCCTTCTCAAAGGGGGCGGTGTGGATGTTAATAGGGCCAGCCAAGTTATTGCTATGCGCCAAGAACATAAGAATTTGCTCAACTTAAAAGAAACGTTGATGACTACCATTACTCAAGTTATCCATACTTATCGCCGTTTTTTGCTGGCCCAGCGTGGTATTGAGATTAATCGGCTCTCTTTAGAACGCTCTCGACATCTTTTAGAAGTCAACCGTATCTTGATAGAAGAGGGCCGGTTGGCTAGGATGGAAATCATACAAGCGGAAGTCGATTTAGCCAATCAAGAATTGAGTTTTCGGGAAAATGAAAATGCCTTAGATAGCACTCGTCTGGAATTATTAAAGCTGTTAGATATTAATCGGCACACCTTAATTGAACCGATTGAATTGATTCAAGTAGAACCCATCAATTTAAACATAGAAACACTCCTACAAATTGTTTTTGAAAATCAGCCGGATTATCTCCAAGCGTTGTTATCCCATAAAAATGCTCAAACGAAATTATTATTAGCCAAAAATAATAAGTTGTGGGAATTAGATGTTCAAGCCAGATACAATATCACCGGCCGCAGTGATTCTTGGATTGAGGCCCAGGAAAACGCCGGTCGTTTGGGGGAAGGAGATTATTCAGTCGAACTGTCTTTAAGGATACCCTTTGGTGATTACACTTTGCCTCAAGGGGTAGTCGGTGCAAAAGTCGCACTGCGACAATCAGAAATCGCATTGCAAGAATTAAAAGAAAATATTGCAATTGCTATTCAAGACGCGGTGCGCGACATTAAAATGAAATGGGAACAAGTGAAATTAGCACGGCGGGCGCGAGAATTATCACAGCAACAATTAGAAATTGAATTGGAAAAATTTAAAGTCGCTCGTTCCAGTAACTTTCAAATTGTTTCTTTTCAAAATGCCTTAATTCGTGCTGAAAATAACGAAATTCGTACCAAAGTAAGTTACCTTAACGCCCTGACAGACTTAGATATGCTGTTAGGAACAACTTTAGAACGTTGGAAAATAAATATCGAAACCGTGAGAAGGATAGGATTGCCATGAATAATCAAGCTACCCATGAGCCGATTGATTCAGATATTCTGAATCAATATCGCCAATTGCAAACGGCCTATTATCAACTCGAAGATGACAAACTCGCTTTAGAAAACCAATTAAAGAAACTTAAACGGAGACGTAAGCTGATAGTGATTTTATTGGTGATAACGGGGCTGGGTGGTAGCGGGTACTTTTGGTCAGAAGACTTTTGGTCCGAAGAATTGACTGCTTATGTACTGGGTTTTTGGAATACTCAAGAAGCCAAAGAGGAAACCACCGATAACATTATTGTTGTTAAACAAGAGACGCTCCAAACAAAACTTTCCATCACCGGTAAAATAGAGCCGCTTAATCAAATGGAGATACTCAGCCCCTTAGAGGGCATGGTGAAAGAAAAGCATTTTCAATATGGTGAATTGACTAAAAAAGATCGGGTACTCTTAGTGATTGATACCACTCAAGAAGAAGTCAAATACCGTGAAGCGCATGCGGCTTATATCAAAGCGCAAACCGAGGTCAAAAAACTGCGCGATTGGAAAAACAGTCCAGAGGTTGCCCGTGCGAGGCGTAACTTGACTAAGGCCCAATATGGTTTGAAAACAACACAGCGGGAATTAGAAGAAATACGACGTTTACTTAAAAAGGGTATTGTCGCTACTTCAGAATTGGAAAAAATAGAAGAAAGCGACCGCAACCAAAAGCTAGATTATCAATCGGTGATCGAGGAACTTGAAATTGTATTAGAACAAGGCAGCAAAGAAAATTTACGGATATCTGAACTCAACCGAAAAAACGCCCAGTTCAAGATGCAAGAAATGGAAGAACGTATCAAAAATGCAAAGGTAGTCAGCCCCATTGACGGCGTTGTATTATTGCCGATTAATACCAAAGAAGATGCGCCCACCGAAATCCAACACGGCAGTTTTGTCAAACAAGATCAAGTCTTATTTACGATAGCGAACCTACAAGGTTTCACGATTAAATCGAAAGTCGATGAAATCGACATTCTAAAATTAAAAATAGGGCAAAAAGTCACTATCACAGGTGATGCTTTTGAAGATATCACACTAGAAGGTGCTATTAAGCACATTTCTTCTCAAGCGGATAAAGAGAATGTCCAGGAAGGTATGCCCTCCCGTTTTGCGGTGACCATTGCGGTGTCCAAACTCACCGATGAACAAAAAAAACGCCTCTTGCTTGGCATGTCAACGGATATGGAAGTGCTATTATCAGAAAAAAAGGACGCTTTAGTCGTGCCCTTTGAGGCGATCACCATTGATAAAAAAGAACAAGCCTGGGTGACAAAATTGGATAAAGAAACAGGTGAACCCCAAAAAGTCCAGGTTAAAATCGGCACAACCACAATAGAAACGGTGGAAATTTTAGAAGGTGTTGAAGTTGGGGATAAACTCCTTCCAGAAGTTCTCCCAAGCGGAGAATAAGCTTCAAAAGGGTTGACACGCAAGGAGTGTTTCATTTTATGTCAAGATGTCGGGTGGGCAATGTCATTGCCCACCATCATAAGTGCAAGGTTGGTGGGCAACCATGTTGTCCACCCGATATGTACTTCCTATT
>JAYQWI020001197.1:0-3042 GCA_035871815.2 Candidatus Parabeggiatoa communis | reverse complement strand
TTGTTCAGAGTCAATAAGCAGATGTTCTGGTTGATGCGTATGAGGGCATGATATAGACAAGGTTGATATTCTCCTGTTGGTATAATTTCTGGGTTTCCCTGTCGAGATTATTGAAAATCCGAAATGTAGAGACGCGATGCTTCGCGTCTCTGTTTTGCGTCTCTACATCGCGTCTCGAAAAATAGGAGACGCGAGGCATCGCGTCTCTACATCGCGTCTCGCCTTTCATTGATAGAGGTCGGTATTGATCGGATAATTCATTTTGAACAAGACACCTTTGCCGGGTGAACTTTCACAAGTTATCGTACCTCGTAATTGTGTCTTCACCAGATTATAACAAATATACAGGCCGAGCCCACTACCCCCATGAGCGCGGTGGGTGGTAAAAAAGGGTTCAAATATCTTTTCTACGGTATCAGGTTTGAGGCCTTTACCGGTATCAGAATAGGCCAAGTGTAAGTCCTTCCCCAAAAGCGTGACTGCAATTGTGATATGGCCTGCCTCTTTACCCTCAGAAAAACCATGTATCAGACTATTCATCATCAAATTAGTCAGAATTTGTTCCAAGGCCCCTGGTAGGCTGTAAACCGCTAAATCATCAGGGCAGTCCACTTGAATCTCAATAGCGGTTTGTTTGAATTGATTGTGCAAGGTATTGATCACATCATCAAGCGTGGTTTTAACCTGAAAATGTCTCATTTCTTCTGATGTTTGATCAATGGCGGTACGTTTAAAACTGCTGACCAAATTAGCGGCCCGTTTCAAATTGGATAAGGTGAGATCTGCCGCTTCATTGATCGTTTCGAGTGTTTCCACCAATTCATCTTCATCAACTTCTTCTTGCTCAAGTAATTTATTAATGGCCTTAGTGTTGCCATGCAAACTTGAGGCCGCGCCAACCGCTACTCCAATAGGGGTATTGAGTTCATGGGCAAAACCAGCTACCAATCTGCCTAGCGAGGCCATTTTTTCGCTTTGCACTAATTCTTGACGGGTTTGTATTAATTCTTCTACCTTGGCATGTAATTGATCCGTTTTTTCAGCCACCTTTTTCTGCATTAAACGGACAGTCAGATGTGTTTTGACGCGGGCCAATACCTCATCAGCTTCAAACGGTTTAGTAATATAGTCTATACCTCCGATATTAAAGGCTTTCACCTTGTCCATAGTCTCATTGATAGCACTGATGAAAATGATCGGAATATCACGGCTATGCTCTGAGGCTTTCAAGCGCCGACAGACTTCATAACCATCCAAGTCCGGCATCATAATATCTAAGAGAATTAAATCAGGCAGTATTAACGCCACACTTTTAAGTGCAAGGGTACCATTGGGTGCAGGCCGCACTTCATAGCCATTGTCGCTTAGAAGCTTAGTCAGCAGTCGTAAATTAGCCGCTGTATCGTCAACAACTAAGATATTTCCTGACTTTTCCACAATTGTTTCATTCTCGCTCATTAATATTCACTTTTATTTTTAAAGGGTATAAAGGGCAACAAGTCGCTTTTAGTTTGACTTTCCGTTCAAACTTTAGTTTGACTTTCCGTTCAAACAATCTTTCTGGGACAAACTCAAGTTGGCAAACTCAAGTTTGCACGCAACGATGAGCTAGACTAACTGCAAACTCAAGTTTGCGCCATTTCTCGTCTGCCCAAAATCTGTGACAATCAGAGTAAAGCCAACAGCTCGTCATATTCAAAATTATCTACCAGTCTATTCAAGCTTTCTGCGACTTCAGCATCTTGCTCTCTGATTTGATCAATGACGGCCGTTGTTTTGTCCATATTTAACTCAAGAATAGCTTGATGTAACGCTATTCGCAACTCTTCGGGCAACTTTGCTAAATCCGCAGCTGTTAAATCCTGTTTAGGAAATATTTTTGCTTTCATTTCAGCCTCTGTGGGTTGCGTTTCGTCATATTGGTAGCGCATTCCCAAGTGTTTGGCCATGAGATCGAATATTTCGGTTTCCCGATAAGGTTTGCGTAAAAATTCATCGCAACCTGATGACATCACTTTTTCTTTTTCTTCATCAAAGGCACTGGCCGTCACGGCGATAATCGGGATGGCTTGACCTTCAATTGTCGCTTTTATTCGTCGCGTCGCTTCATAGCCGCTCATCACCGGCATACGCATGTCCATCCAAATCAGATGCGGTTGCCATTGTTTGAAAATATCCACGGCCTCCGCGCCGTTAACCGCTTCCTGTAATTCAGAAAGGCCTATTGACAATAGCAGTTTTTTCAAGAGTAGACGGTTTTCCGGTTTATCATCAACGATAAGAAGGCGGTAAACGGGTTGCCCTGGTTTGAGGCCGATGATGCGACGGCAACGTGTCTGCAAGGGTGCTATGTCTGCCTCATTTGCGATTTCCACGGGAATAAAAAATTTGAATAGCGAGCCTTTTCCCAACTCGCTCATCACACTGATTTCTCCTCCCAAGAGCTGGATGAAACGGCGAGTAATGGCCAAGCCGAGACCCGTTCCTTCTGTGACCCCTTTGCTACTGCTGACTTGGACAAAAGCCTCGAATACCGTATTTAATTCCTCTGGAGCAATACCGACACCACTGTCTTCAATTTCAAAGTGTAGCTGGTAGTTAGGCTGATTATCAAGCGCCTTGTCAATTTTATTGCCGTGTACGCGAAGCGCCAAGCCACCTTCTTCAGTGTACTTGACCGCATTACCAAGTAGGTTAATCAGCGTTTGACGCAATTTACTTAAATCGGTTTTGATGTAGCCTATTAAATCAGGGTTGTGTTCCCAAGTGAAGTGCAAGTTTTTCTTGTCTGCCCGAATACGCATCATCGAAGCAATATCTTTGAGCGTCTGATGTAACTCAAAACTGTCTTTATCAATCGTCATCCGCCCAGCTTCGATTTTAGACATGTTTAACACGTCGTTAATCAATGCCAGCAAATGCTCACCACTGCGCTCAATGATGCCAAGGTTATCCTGCATGGATGGGGTTATAGCGGTATCACGTTGCATTAACTGTGAAAAGCCAAGAATCGCGTTAAGCGGTGTGCGGAGTTCATGGCTC
>JAYQWI020001196.1:0-3828 GCA_035871815.2 Candidatus Parabeggiatoa communis | reverse complement strand
TGTAGATTTTTGTCTGAGTCAACCGATTTTTGTACTCGACATAATTATCGTAGTCAGTAAAAGCAGAACGATTTCCTGAGTGTTCTGTACCATCAATCGTTTTTATAGTTCGATTTGCCATAGCAAGACTCTCCTTACTTAGTGTAGGAAAGCAACAGTTTACAGTGGGTTATTTGACATACCGAGTACGTTAGTGTTGCATCAGGTGTTAAATCAGTAGACAATAAAGTTAAATCGATTATTAATGATTGTGAATTATGAATTAAGCCCTTTTAAAATGCTTCAGGATTTGTATATACTATGCGCTGTTAGAATTTTCAGTTTTGAATAAAAACCCTTCAACGCAGAGTAACACCAAGGAACATAGTGTGTTTTGAAATGATTTCTGTCCGCGGTGTGACTGAAAAGTTGAACAAGCGAAACTCTGTTCAAATTGAAAATTGACTCATCGCAAATCATCTGATTATCCACTCTCATAACAGGAGAAATCGGTATGTTTAAATTATTAAGGCTGTGCTTGATTTTGGCAGCTTGTCTTTTTTTGGCCCAGGGGGTGAGGGCTGAATTTACAGTGAAAGTCGTCTCCAGCGATTCTAGCCAATACAAACCAGGCAATACTCTGAATGAAAATGACAGGATTACACTGAAGAAAGACCAAAATATTATTCTTGACCACAAAGGCGAAAAACGCTCATTTACAGGGCTTTCAAAACTGGTCAAAGCCTTGAAAAAATTTTTTGGAGTCCAACGAGGTGACTTTTCTGAAGTTTGGCAGGTTGATATTTTGAGAGGCGAAGTGTTTTGCTATAAACCTGATGAACCAGTAATGCTTGGACGTTCTAAGTCGGATGCTCGTCAAAAAACAACGCTCTACTTGAAACAAGTCAATTCGACAAAAAAACCGGAAAAACTGACTTTGCCTGCTAGAAAGACAACACGGGCATGGCCATTGAATCGGCTTCCAATCATGAGTGGCCAAGAATACGAGGTTGAAATTAAGAATAGGGATGGTAAAAAATATTTCACCTTCTATCAATTGCTAAATAATGATGAACCACCATCCATTGAGAGTTTATCTTGGATGGAAAAGAAAGGTTGTGATCGACAAATTGATTTACTAACAAGGCCTTGATTCATTGAGTAGATAGCCTAGATAGTGGGCAAGTAAGCTTTAAGATAGTGGTTTTGAGATCAGACGGCCCGCTTGCCCACCCTACAAACAATCAGCATCAATGATGATAATCAGTCTAATCAACCTTCTATTTATTCCCTTTTGATACACACACCCACTTTGCATACTCAAATCCTTAAGTCTTTGCTACCGATTCCCACTTGATTTAACTTCTCTTAACAAAGGAACCTAACATGCGTCTATTATTCATTTCTCAAAGCCTTCTATTTTGTTATTTGTTAACCACTGCTTTAGTTTATGCCGAAACCACTGTGGTTGAGCCAGCTCAAACGGCCTTTGATAAAGGCCAATTTGAAGACGCTATCTCTCTGTGGCAAAAAGCCTTTTCTGAAAAGTCACAAAAAACACCCCTCAATATCCAAATTAAACTCGCTTCTGCTTACCAAAAATTAGGTTTTTATCAGAAAGCTTTTAATCTGCTTCAGGCCTCTTTAACGCGGGCTAAAATTCAAAAAAACAATCAAGCACACACCATCATTTTGAGCGAAATTGCCACTCTTTATTTGTCTGGATATCAAGATAAAAAGAATCAAGGTACAACATTCGAAAATGAGGATAATCCGGATAATCTAGAAAAAGCGAATGAACACTTAAATAAAGCGATTGAAATTGCTCGTCAAACGAATGATAAATTAGTCATCGCAAAAGTGCTGAATAAGCAGGGTAATTTGTTATTTATTGAGGGTAATTACGAAGATGCAATCATCACGTATAAAGAGAGTGAACAATTGGCTAGGGAGGTAGGAGATTTATCATTAATGGCTAAAGTATTGATTAATATAACTAATACAATGATTTTAGAAGATGAAGTCAAGGTAACCGTTGTTAAGCAATTGATGGAGGCACTAGATGTGACAAAAAAATTGAAGGCTTCACATGATAAGTCATTCGGATTAATGGCTTTAAGCAACATGACATCAGATATCCCTGACAAATTCATTTCAAAATCAGCCAAGCGATGGTTTCAATACACCGCTCTAAAATTTGCGCTAGAAAGTGCTGAGAAAGATATTCGAGCGAAATCATACGCTTATGGATATATTGGAAAATTATATGAAGATGACAAACGCTATAACGAAGCATTACAGTTGACTCGTCAAGCACTTTTTTTGGCACTGGAAACGGCTTTACCGGAACTGATGTATCGCTGGTATTGGCAATGGGGCCGTGTGTTAAAGGCACAAGGCGAACAGATACGAGCAATAAAGATGTATCAATCAGCTATTCATTCTATTAGAGAAAACAATATTAGAGATTGCAACCGCTCTATCATTCCGAGCTTGTTTAACACGGGTTATCGCAGTCGTACTGAAGACAAGTTTTATGATAAATTAGGTAAGCTTTATTTTGAATTAGCGGACTTACTCATTGAAGAAGGCGACTTACAACGTGCATTGGACACCGTTGAATATTTGAAAATTGTTGAATTTCAAGATTATTTTAAAGATGATTGTATAGTAGAAAAAAAACCTATAAAACCGTTTGAAATGCCAACAGATAGCGCTATCCTCTATCCTATTTTATTGCCAGATCGTATAGAATTATTACTCAAATTGCCGACAAATTACATTAAAAGATTTGTTGTTTTTTTAGAAGATGAGAAAAAGGATGAAACAGTAGATGAGTTTGTGAATAATACCGCTTCATCTTTCAATGGCAAACTTCGTGAACCAAACAGTGTTCAATACAAAGAAAAAGCTCAAAAATTATATGAATGGCTTATTGCGCCTATCGAGAGGACTTTGAATCAACATCATATCACGACTCTAGTGGTGGTACCAGATAGGCAGTTGCGTAGGATACCTTTTGCAGCATTACATGATGGTGAAAAATTTTTAATACAAAAATATGCAATAGCAATATTGCCTAGTTTGAAATTAAGCTATCCTAAAGCCCTATCACGTCAATCTGTTCAAGTTTTTATTGGTGGGATATCAGTGCCTGTGAAGATAGCTAATGGTAAGAAATCTATCAAGTTGCCATCAGTACCAGAGGCATTGAACAAAATTCAAAATTTGTATCCCGAAAATAGCAAAAAATTTTTGGATGCAAAGTTAACAAAGTCTATTTTTGAACAGGAAATGGAAAGCCCACTCGCTTATACGATAGTGCATATTGCTTCTCACAGTTACTTTGCTTTGGATCCAAAAGATAGCTACTTGCTTCTTTATAATGAAGATTTGAAAATGGATCGTTTAGAAGAATTATTGAAATATGGGCGCTTGAATAAGCCACCTGTCGAATTACTGACCTTGAGTGCTTGTGAAACAGCTAAAGGAGATGATCATAAAGCGGGTTTAGGATTGGCAGGGGTTAGTATAAAAGCCGGTGTGGAAAGTACTTTAGCAAATTTATGGTTGGTTGATGATAGAGCAGCAACTGAATTAAGTGTCGCGTTTTATGAGCATCTTCAGAATCAAAAGTTGACTAAAGCACAAGCCTTACAAGAAGCACAAAAAGAACTCATGAAAACAGAGAAGTTCCAACATCCGTACTACTGGGCACCACTGATATTAATTGGAAATTGGCGTTAGTTCAAACGTGTTGCCTCTTTTTCTGGCGAGGAATGGTGGGCAAGTGGGCACTCAAATTCATTGTGGGAGAATCTTTGATTTAGTGGTGATCGCTTATCTACC
>JAYQWI020001195.1:0-8115 GCA_035871815.2 Candidatus Parabeggiatoa communis | reverse complement strand
CTTAATTTTTATGTCTCATTTATCCTACCTTAAATTTTTTGGTTTTTTGTTCAGCATTTTATTGTTTAGCGTTGCTATATTTAACAGTTTAATCGATCCATTTGGGAAATATCAATTCATCAAAATGGTTGGCATTAACAGCGAAAAAACGCAAGTGGAAATCATTGGACTGCGTACTATTAAGGCAATTGGTTTATTAGGAGCCGATTATCATGCTGTTATTTTGGGCACCTCGCGTGCCAATAATGCTATCAACCCTAACCATGCCGCTTTCCAAAAAATAGGGGCAACCTATAACGCTGCTTTAACCGGTACTAATATCTATGAATTAGAAAAAATATTCGACTACATTCTAAAACACCATCGCCATCTAAAAGAAATGGTATTTTCTCTTGATTTTCTAACCTTTTCTAGCCGCCGCACCGTTAATGCTGATTTTGATCAATCTATGTTTTCTGAACACTATTCTATTTGGACAAAATTGAGCAGCACTTTTTCCCTAGATGAAACGTACTACGCGATCAAAACCATCAGTGATAATGTTGCTAAAAAGCGAGCCGCTTATCATGCTATATTGAATGAGCAAGGTTTTACTTACAGAAAATTTCCTTTGCCCCACCATCAACTCTTTATCAATATTCTGAGCAAAAACTTTTTTGTTAATAAAAACACGTATGCTGGTTTTTGTTATAGTCAAGATAGGTTGCACCGTTTTCAAAGGATGCTTAAAAAATCGAGGCAACGTGGTATTTCAGTCAAACTCTTTATTTCACCAGTACATGCCTGGCAACTAGAGGCACTCCGCATAATGGGTTTATATCCTACTTTTGAACAATGGAAACGGGATTTAGTAGCCATTTTGGCTAAAGATGCGGCTCAACACCCTGATAAGCCACTCTATCCATTATGGGATTTTACAGGTTATAATAGTATTACAACAGAGACAATACCCATTAAACCCACACAAAAGATGCAATGGTATTGGGAATCGTCGCATTTCAAAAAAGAAGTCGGGGATTTGGTACTTGATAAGTTATTCGATTATCAAGCGCCAGGGCGCGTGATTCCTGATGATTTTGGTATATTGATTAATCGTAATAATATTGAAGCCCATTTACAGAAATTACTTCAAGAACAAGAACATTATCATCAAACGCATCCCCAAGATATTATGAAAATAAAGAGATTGGCAAAGCAAGTGATGGTTAAAATACCTTGCCCCTGAAGAATAGAGAGGTTCAGAAAAATCAATTCACGGCCCAAACCTGACAGGTTTTAAAAAGTCATTATGCTTAGCGCGAAGCGTGAGAAATGCTCTGAATATCTAATAGCAAGCGTTTTTATGCCAGCCTTACCACCTATCCGTTTTTTCTAACTCATTGTAGAATTGTAGAAAGGCGAGGAGAAACGCAAGGAGAGACGCGAGGCATCGCCTCTCTACATCGCATTAGAGAAAACGGCCGCCCCTTCATCACACCCCCTTTTTTTTATGAAAATAGATATACTCTAAACGTTCAAGTTTTCGGATTTATTATAGGAAAAAAATAGTCTAAAATAATATTGATTTTAGACGTTCAGATTATGGGTATTGGGCAACCACAAGGGTTGCCCTTTTCAAAAATCCGTTTCATGCTCGAAGTCTATTTACCCAATTCTATAGAAAGAAGTGATCTGATGTCTCAAAATCCGACAAAACATGGAGTATCCGAGGGCGATAGTCGTTTTGACTAGCAGTATAGATACGTTCCTGAATATCACGCAATGGATTGACTTGACAGAAAACCGATAAGGCTTCGTGAAATCGGGGCCAACGTTTATCTAATAATTGTTGATTTTGATGGCGTTTTATCTCACTATTTGGCACGCTTTCAAGGGAAGCCCCGCCGACATGATAAATATAAGTATCATCACAACACGCAATTTCAATATTTTCTCGCCAAGCACGCATAGAATAATCGCATTCTACCCCATAGCCGGGTGCAAACGCTTCATCAAAATCACCTAATTGATTTAACGTTTGGCGCGTGATCAACAAACAAGAACCGCCTGCCGTCGGAATACGCGGATATCGTCGTACTGAACAGTTTTCAATTAAATGAGCAAAATCAATGAGCTGCATGGATAACACATTATGCTCATTCATGACAGGTACGGAAAGTAGCGTCGCATGATTAGATAACGGTGAAACAATGCCAATTGCGGGATCACTTTTTAAACAGCGTTCCATTTTTTCTAGCCAATGCTTCGTGACTTGGGTATCCGATGCCAGAATAACAACATCGTTTTCAGAACAATTAAGCTGACGATTAATATTCGCCACCAAACCCAGATGACTTGCCGCCGGTAGCACCGTGATTTGTGGATAATTTTGGGCGAAACGGCTTAAGAGGGGCAAAATACGACTATCGGTACTGGCATCATCCATAAGAAAGAGACGCTGTTTTGTATCCGTGTGCTGAATAACGCTTTCAAGACATAGATTCACTTCATCATAAGCGTTGTAAATGGGAATCAAAATATCATAAACGTGTTGACAGGCAAGTCTTTTAGGCGCTTGTATTGGTGAACGGCTATTATACTTCACTAAAGCCTGTCGAATCTGATTTAAAGTGTTAAGCGATCCACTATCACCTTGAGCGGCCGCAATAAAGGTTTGATAAACCCTCTCGCCATAAGCGGCAAGATGCGGATCCAAATCAGGTGTCGTCAACTGATGATGATGTTTTAAATCGGTGCTTAAAAAAGCGGTGATTTTGTGCTGTACCGATTCAATGCTGTGGGCATATTCTAATTTCAATACCCGCGCTATTTTTTCCACCGTTGACTGCCAATCTTGCAATAACTCATCATAAGTGACAAAAATCCTTGGATAAGATTGAGTATATTTTTCGGCAGCGAGGCTGTTTTCTAGCCATAATTGAAATGAGCTGTTACCAGACAAACCATCGCGTTTTGCGAGCGAAGCGGCGACTTCATGGGGATTTCTGGTCACAATCACAAAATGCAAAACACTCCCAGAGGCCTCTAAAATAGGCAACCATAGGGGCAATAACAGACACAATCTAGGGTCTTTTATGCCCCATAATGGACTGGTTGCAAAATTTTGATTGTGTATTTCATTGATAGCCTTTTTAAAGGGTGCAAGTGTTTCAGACTGCCACCATTTTGGGGGTAAGGGGGTAATCTCATCCCATGAAGAATTAAGACTGTTTAATATTTTTTCATTAATTTCAACAATTTGGACATTTTCCCAAAAACCTCTTTCATTGGTGACATGTTTAGGCAAAAGTTTGGTACCCAAATCGACACCAAGCAAGTTTAAAACCCCAGTGAGTGCCGAAGTGCCACTGCGGTGCATACCTAGAATGATGAGGGCTTTTTTTTGGCCATTGTTTGAGAGTACGGTGGGTTTAGCTTCGCTGGTCTGCGACTCACTTCGTTCTACCCACCCTACATGGTTTTTTGGGTTTTTTGGGTTTTCTTGGTTTTTGGGCTGTTCGGAAAAGGTGTACCCTAATTCTGCGGCGTATTGACTACAAATATCACGAATGGCTTGTATATCATCAGTCTCTAGCAGTTCACGTTTTTGGCGAACCGTTGAGGGTGTGATTTTCTCAATGCCTTGTAAAGGCGGCGCATTGGGTATGTGATCTAAAATGGTTTGTAATACCTTGACAGGTTCAAGCACCAAGTCTTCATAACGCACCACGGTGAGTTGAGCGGCATCAGTCAAAATACACTCGGCTAAATAACGCCACAGTAAAGCGCGTTTTAAATGCTCTTTGGGAGTGGCGGCAATTTCGGCTAAACGATCCCGTTGCCAAGGCGATAAAAACGGATCATTAACCTGCCCGACTGGAAAATCAGTGACAGTCGCGTGTTTCAGATGGGGAAAAGTGGATTTCCATGAAGCAATCGTATCTAAAGGATGACGCACACAAGCTATTATTGGCGCGTGTGGCATCACCTGTTTTAATTGGTGCAGTCTGGATAAATAAGCCAAAGTGTTTTTTGTACAGAGCAAAAAGTCGGCGCGACTGACTATTGGTTGATAATGGGTTCGTGTGTCAATAATAGCCGTATCTTCAATAACTTGTCCATTCTGTAGCTTATTTTCAATCAGTTTTCCCTCTAAAATATCCCGCCGTAATGCCTGATAAAATGTGGCGATTCGCCAAGGGCGCGATTCATGAGCTAAAGGCGCAATAATTTGAGGGGGTTCATTGATAACGACGCAATCTGGTAAAGTATGTAGCAAGCGACATAAATAGCTCGTACCGCTGCGGGGTATGCCAGTAATAATGGCTTCAGGTTCAGGTTGAAAGGGTTTTGAAAGTCTCGGCAGTTTGGCAGGTTTCAGCAACTGCGCCCATTCCGGCCACTCCAACAGCCTTTTTTTCAGAATGGGATAGGTTTCCACTAATTCTGTGACTAATTGATTAAGCTGAGGTTCGCGCCTTAACACTTCTGGCGAATGATAATGACAAAGAAAGGGGTTTTGAGAATTGGGGGATTTCGGCAAAGGTTTTAAATGGGCGGGATAATTAAAACGTTCATCCAGACAGTCATAAGCTAAATTTAATTTAGCCAGTGCAATTGGCAAAGCAATTTGATCAAGCCACGGGCGTTTATTGGTGATTGAGGTTTCGATGTCAATCGTCTGACAACACTCTGCCCACACTTTGGCAAAGCCCAAAGCATTTTGCACCGCAATCACACCCGAATTAAAATAGGGCAACATCAATTCACCTGAAACACTGGAAATAACCCGTTCATCCGGCAAAGGTAAGTGACATAAATCATAAACTTGTTGCCATACAGCGACGTTTTGAGTAAACGTCGGTAAATCAGCCGGCTTGGCACTAAAGGGCGATTGACTATCAAAGCGAAATTCGCGCAGACACAAAATATCACTGTCTAAAAAAACGATTTTATCAGCTGACGTGTCGATACCTAAGCAAGCGACTTTATGCCCAATGGGATAATCCTCATTAATTGGATTCGTTATCGGTACCAAGCGCACCCCTAAAGTTTGCATCAAAGCCCGTGTTTCTTCAGAAATGATTCCCCAACGGCTATCGGGTTGAGGAATGGCCGCGACACATTCAAACTCTCCCCGTAAATAGCGTTTCAAAGAAGCTGCCAACAACATAGACTTTATTTCTAATTCACCTTGCTGGCAGACAAAAACAAAACAAGTGCTTGAGGGTTTATGGGTTATTTTAGCGTTTTCTTTTAGGGAAGTATGAGTATTAATTTCAAATGGTTTCATGTCAGCATTGTGCATTGTTGGCATTTTAGGGGCCTTATTAACATCTGGAAAAGGTAAATTTGGGTGAGGTTTTTCCAAAAATCGACCTAATTCCAACCAGCCTTCGCCTTTTTCCCAACAAACCACTAACAGTTTGTTTGGCCTCTCTTTAAAAAAATCAACGACCTTTTGGTTATGGGCGTTATAAAAATCAATATGATGTTGGCGATGAGAATGAGGCATATCATATCCATAAACTATTCTACGCGCTTCTGAAGGGCCTGTGCGTTCGGCATGTTTGCAAAGACTATCAAACCAAATCTCAGGCGTTTTTCGTTTGGTGAGAATAAATTTTGCGTCAGGAAAATGTTTATCTAACAACTCAAACATTAAAGGCCAAGGCCAATCTTCACAACTATCATATTGTTTGATTTTATTAAGCAAAAAACTAAAATGGCCTTTGCTAAACGCTCTTAAGTTGTTGATATTGTATGTGGTGTGTTGACACCCAAAATGTTGTAAACAAACCCCTAGCGTTTTTGTGCCCGTTTTATTTAAACCAATACCAAAAATTTTCATGAGAGTTATAAGCCTTGAAAACAAGATGAGTGGGTTATTGCTTGATAAAAACTCGGTATCTTTAGTTCCTCTGTTTAATAATATTTTTATTCAGGGTAAAATAAACAAATCAGTTTGACGTTTTAACACATTTTGAGAGGTGATTATAATATGCCAATTCTGAAACCTAGAAAGGGTTTTCCTATTTGGACAAATCTTGAAATAGATATACAATCATCTTGTAATAGAGACTGTGACTTTTGTCCGCGTTTTTGGGATAGATCGGGTGTTAGAAAAGATGAAAAGGGCAATCAAATTCTCACAAAAATGCCATCAGAAAAAGTATATGATTTAATTAATCAAGCCTATAAATTGGGTTTTCAAGGCAAAATCAAATTGCACCGTCTTTCCGAAAGTTTATTGGATAAAAGATATCTCGAATTTGCTCAATATATCAAAGCAAAGGGCTTGAAATTATATGAAAACACCAATGGAGATGTCTTCAAAAAAAACCATGCCTTATGTTCACAGTTAGATGGATTAATAGAACATCTGACCATCGGGCTGTATGACTATAAAAATGAACGCGAAAAACAAGAAGAAATGATCTATTGGCACAGCCAATTTAAGAAAACTGAAATTGCATTCAGTTTACCGCATGAAAATTGTACAATAAGACAGGGTGCTAAAGTTTATTTTAAGGTGACGAAAGAACCAAGGGCATTATATTTACCCTGTAGGCAACCGAGCCGTATGATGCTCATTAGATATGATGGGGAAGTCTCGCTCTGCTGTGAAGATGATGGCTGTCATTTTGATCTTGGCAATGCGTTTGAAAAAAGCTTACTGGAAATATGGTGGTCTTATAAGCATATTAAAATAGCAAGAGAGTTGGAAAAACCTGGAGGAAGGCACAAATTGAAAAGATGTAGTCAATGTTATAATGCTCAAAAAATCAATCTGTTGGCCTAAAAGCAAAAATACTGAAAGCTTGGCCGGTATTTTTCATAGCAGGGTTCCACAAACTTGAATGTGAAACGCAGTAATTCGCTGCGCGAGATCATAGCCCAAAGTGCAATCCTCATCGTTTAAGTCTTTCGTCGGGTGGGTAGAACTTCAAAGCAGCCACCCAATCCATTGTAATAAAATAACGATGTGCAGGACCAAAAAATATAAATGTAGGTAGGCACCATCCTTTTCATGGTAATCAGCAAAATAACATTTATTGCGACCCGCAAAATAAATCAATTTGGAAGGCCGACCCGCAAAATAACATTTTTTGTCCTGTACAAAGATAAAATAAATAATAAGGCTACTATTGGAAACAACATTCATAAGCATTTATGCGTGAGTTTCTCAACCGTTTTTATATCATAATGACTCATCCTGTTTGCATCAGGGGGGATTTCTTTCTATTTTTTAGGCAGATGAAAATCAATATCCGCCAATTTCTGAGCAGAAAGAATCTGATCTAACCAATTATCCAACTGTCCCAGATCAGTCGTTGCCTCAATGTGCTGCACAATGCCTGTTGGAACACTGTTGAATTTGTGGTGTAATTGACGAATTAGAGCGCGTTGTTCACCTCGTTGTTCACCTCGTTGTTCACCTTGTTTTATGCCTTGCCGCATACTATCCGATAGGGCTTCTTGAAACGTAGGGAGTTTCCCAATCGCCTCTGGCATTTCTTGGAAAAACTGATCGATAATGGGCCAAGTTTCTTCATGTATCATATGTTTCATGGGTTTCACCTCCAAAATTTTTCGCCAAATTAATTCCGGATCGGTTGCCAGTCCGATGTCTATTATCAGTTGTAAATACTCATTCAAGCCTTCACGCAGACATAAAGCAATGAACGCTTCCAATTTCTTCCCCCGTGCTAAGGGCAACAGCGGATAGTTTTTAGGCACCAACTCCAGTTCACTGGGATGAATAAGCCATCGACTTAATATATCATCACTCAAGTAAATCCCCTTTTCCTGAGCAACAAAACGATACTCTTGCTTGAGTTGATCCAAAATCTTATCGGGTCGCGTGACACAAATGATTGTCACGCTCATCTCGGTAGGCAGTTGAGGAATTGTGCTTTCTTCGCTTTCTTCGTGAACACTTGAATCTGAAGCGACCTCGGATTTGGGGAGAGATTTTTTGACTCCCAGCCCCCATGCCCTCATCATAATCCGATTAAAATTATCAAGCGTTAACGGGTCATGGAAACCTTTGAGTTCTACAGCGTTCCATTGCCGAAAATGGGCAAAGACTGTCTTTTGTAATCGCTTACGATCGGCCTTGGTGGGACAGGTGAC
>JAYQWI020001194.1:0-3652 GCA_035871815.2 Candidatus Parabeggiatoa communis | reverse complement strand
GGCAGCGAGCGTGGCAGATTATCAAAGGCTTATTTGAGAAGGCCGCTATCTTTGGTCAAACGGGTACACATACGCTTCGCAAAACCTTTGCAAAGGAAATGAAGACAAGGCAGGGGGATATTCAGAAAGTGGCGGACGCTTTAGGTCACAAGTCAATTCAATCGACAATTTGCTATTTGTCGTTTGATCATGAAGACGTGGATAATGCTATTTTGGGGATGGAGTTTTGATTGAATGCGAACATTGGGGTTATCAAGTGGGCTTTTGTCCTTTTATTGCCCACCTGCCCATAAGAAAAGTTAAGTTTGTTCCCATGCTGAGTATAACACCGTTCTTCAGCCGCGCGGTTTTTTGCGTCGGCTGCAAGGATTAGTTAGGGATAAATAGTGGTCTTTCTCCTATTTTAATAGGGTCTGCGGCCCATATAGTTGCCAGGTGGATCGTAATTACATACCACAATGAGACTGCCATTGCACTGACTTTGCCCACAGCCCATGTACCGTGTATCGCGCCATACCATCTGCGTGTAATGGCCGCTAGCATACCAGTTGGAAGAACTCAGTGCTTGGCCGCGATAATATTGCTTCTCCGTATCCCAACTCTTTGCCGCTTCTACTGCGTTGTAATAACCGACGGTACCCATAAACAGGTTTTCACCGTAATTGTCGCCTTGACGATGTTGCATGCGGCAACCACTGCCAGCCAGATGATCAGCCCAAGATTGGGCGTACCCTGCCAATTTCCACGACCATTGCAAACCGCCCACGCCGACGGCGGCGCGGCTTTGGTTATGGAAATTCAGTAATCCCTGCATATCCTGACTCGAAAGCCGCGAGCCGTTATCGGCAATGCCTTGCCGCGCTGGTTGTACGGGCGCGTTGGGACGAGCGGAAACCACGGGTGCTACCGACGCGCTTTGCCACTCAATGAAGTCTGTCGCATTGACTGCATGTGGCGGGGCTTTTTTGAAGTACCCGCCAAAACCGCAGCCTTGGATCATCATAACGCAGACAAGGGCGAGTGTTTTGTAGTCAGTCATGTGGCATATCCCTCTTATTATCTGATGTTACGCACCCTGATTCTTATCAAGGTTAAATAGGTACGCATAAATCTTTTAACATTTTTTGTAGGTGGGTAGCGTGTTTTTGCTGCCCACCACTAAGCAGAAAGCAGAGGAAAATCTTTGTAATTTTAAGCTGTTAGATTAATATATTAGTTATTTGATCGTTAATGGTGTCATTTTTTTATTATCAAATAATTTTCCTTGCCCCACCAATATTCATTATTCATGAGGTTTTGAAGGTGACTTGAAATACTAAATTATTCAAGTTAAGGCCCTTGTGTTGATACAAAAGCCTTTGATTAACCAATATGGATTTTTCCATGACAGCCTAATATAAAATAACTACATCCCCAAAATTGCTGTCCTCTATATCTACCTCGTTTTGCCATCCTTACTTTCATCATGCTGCCACAATGAGGACAAGCAGGTTTTTGTCCTGTCAACCAATAATAATAGGATATAAAACGTTTGATAGCAATCACCACAGCTACAATAAAAATAATGAGGGCAACAATAGAAGAAAAGTAAGAAATAGTGCTATGTATGTTTACTATAATCGCAGTGATACCTGTTGGATTTTCAATATTTGGTGGAATACTAAGACGATAAAACGGTATAATAAACAATAATATAAATACAGATGGTAATAGTGTAACCAATAATTCAATGATTTTCTTTGTTGTGGTCATCTTTTTAGTATTCTTTGTTACAACCAATTCCCAATCAATAAAATGTGTCTTATGATGCGAGAGCCTTTTTGGATTGCGCGGCTTTGCGTTGGTTGCAAGGCTTTGTTAGCCTTTTTTGCATTTAAACTGGGGCCAGATTTAATTCGAGCCTGACCCCTTTTCTCTCGTTATCACCACCAATTTCTAACCATTTCACTATTTCGGTCTTCATAACTTCTCAACAAACAATTCACGTCATCATAACAAGTATTACGATTTTTTAACCAAGCACGTTGTTCATTACGAAACCCTTTAACAGCCGATTTAGACAATGATCTACGTAATTGTGAATAAAGTTTAGAAATCTGCCTATCTGCATGACCTAGTTCACTGTTACTGCAAATAGTCTTTTCAGTTTTTGTAGATGCTTTAGCACAGTTAAAACTTGGTTTTGAAGATAGTTTAGCTTCTAAATCAACAATTCGCTGATTATAACTCTGCGATAAGCAACTCTGATTATCTGAGCAATAATTTCGTTGTTTTAACCAAGCACGTTGTTTAGTTCTCAACCGTTTAAAATTAGATTTTGACAACGATTGCCGTAAGCGTGAATATATCCTACTTAACCGTGCATCTGCATGACTTAACTCACTATTACCACAGATTTTTCTCTCTGTCGGCGTTCTAGCTTTAGCACAATCAAAACTTGGTCTAACTGACAAATCAGAGTAATTCTCATGTTTCAAAATGGATTGTTTAACTGCTTCAATCGTATCCATATTTGTTCCCAAAGCAACTACTCTGTCTTGGCCCTCTAATGATACAACTTTATCCGTAATATTTTTTAAATTAATGATAGTTTGTTCCATATCAGAAAAACCGGGTGGATGTTCTCCATTTTGAGAATACAAACGTAGCTGATTTTCTAAATCAGAAATTTTATTTCTCAAAGCGGCTTCTTGTTGTGCTGGTTCGTCATCTGCAAAAGAATCTTGAACAGCACTAACAGCAACATCCATAGCAACTCCTTGAAAAGCCTTCCAAGCAAGTTTCCCTAATCCAGCCTCTGCATTAGTTCCTATTGTCAACAACAAAACAATTGACGATACCATTAGTAAGTTTTTAAACATTTATTTCTTAATCTCCTAAAGTTTTAGCAATTATTCAACTAAGTTAAACTCAATTCCCTATGTCGCCATAAGGAGCTGGTCTTCAGACACGTGCGTGAGACTTTCATCACACACGGCTCCTCTCTTAACTCCATTCCTTGGTTGTTAGAATTATAGCAAAATAATAAGTTAAATCAATGACTTAAATTAAACTCTCCAATAAGGGTAATTTCTCAATAGCGTTGAAGGACAAGGCTTTATAGAACGATAGCCCTGTACCCAGCCCTTGCATAATTCAAAACGGCACCTCATCCACATCTTTGATCCGCGATCCCAAAATCTCACCAATACTCTTAAATTGAGACGACTTCACTTCATCAATCTGCCGCCCTTTTCTCATATTCTCAACTTCCACAAGATTATGAGGGCATGGTGTGTTTTCAAATCGTCCAGTGCATTTATCAACAAACCTTACTAAGCCCCGTTCATTACAAAATGGGCATTCATTAAGCTTGTAAGTTGGGCTATTAGCCACCGCCTTTTTAGTTTGCTCAAGTGGCGTGAAATCACCCATGAGGTAATTGTCAACCACTTTCCTTAAAAAGGAGACTGGCTTTTAGAGTGCGACATTGTTCAACTTTTTATCCACAATGTCAAATATTTTTTGACGCGCCTCATAAACGGGTGTGATTAAAACGGCATGCCTAATATCAATTGCTTTTCGTCTCGTCAGAACAAATAATGGATTTTGAAAAGTCTAAAAAAAGCTTACTAAAGCAATGTGAAAAACAATGAAAAAACCATGTACTTTT
>JAYQWI020001193.1:0-4420 GCA_035871815.2 Candidatus Parabeggiatoa communis | reverse complement strand
AAGTGAGTTTTGAAAATTCGTTTATCGGCCTGTAATTAGCTACGCTGAACTTCGTTGTACTAAGTTTGAAGTCTTCAGCTTGTTAGGGGATAATGGGCGCGTACAGACGAAGTCCCCCTTTTATCTATGAGGACTTTCAATTGTTCACTTAAAAATTGTTTGCTATTTCATCAAAATTTTGGCATATTTTCGCAACCTGGGTTTGAACTCAATCAACGTAATAAGGGACACATAAATCTTTTAACATTTTCTATATATCATATTTTTGTTAAACTTTTGTTGAACTACATATTGATATATTACATCTTGTAATTTAAATCATTTCACGGTTTATAGGGGTTATTTTGGCTTCAGCGAAGAGAATACGACAACACAAGTGAAAAAGTCTGGCTGGTTTTTCAAATAGAGTGATAATAACCACTTATATTTAAGGAATATGTATGAATATTAATAAAAAGTTTTATTTTTGAAATTACTTTGAAAAACCATCATTGAAACAACAAAAATATCATATAAATAAAAAGAGATATGTTGAAATGATAAATAATAAAACACAATTAACACAATTGTTTGAGATAAAACAGAAATTTTATTCCCTCAGCAAAAGTTTATCGTGGGTTATCCTAACTATTATTTCTGGATTATTGCTGTCACTGGTAATATTATTAATACATCTATTTATCCCCTTTGAAGGCGAACTTTATAAAAAATTAGTAATAGAGGGAGGGATACTGTCTTTTTCAATAGCCATGATATCTTCATTAATGATAGACTATTACATTTTATCACGTCCGTTTTTTGCTTCAGAACATTGGAATAAAACGGCATTTAAAACGATTCCTGGCATTATAATAGGTGCATGTTTATTTTTATTCTTGTTATGTTACTTGAAACCTAATAAAATTATCTTTGAGATCATGTTTTATGCTCAATTGGGGATATTTTTATTCGCAAGCATATATGCCATTATAATTAAATTGCTTGCCTTCAATAAATGTGTGTAGGAGTCAATATTTATGTGGACATTTATAATTTATTTTTTAATGCCTTTACTAGGAACGGTGTCGATATTTTGGATAGCCGCTCATTTTCTTCCACTCCCTATATTGTTTAGCAATTTCTTTCTGCCATTTTTGGGTGTTTTAATGGGATTGTCTGTAGCTGGTGCTATCTATGGGCCCCGTCGATCAAAATTAACTTCATCATTGCTCCCTAATGAATTAAGAAGCAGAGAACAACAAATCATCCACCTTGCAGATCGAATTAAAACAGGGCAATCCAGTGCCATTATTGGTTTTTTTAGTGAAGAGAGACGAACCATTTTAGGGTATTTACGCAATGAAAACCCGAAACAACAAGAATATCTGTATGGTGATAAAGCGAATCAGTTAATATTTTCTTATATTGACATTGCTTTTCTTGATAAAGAAAGCTCACCGCCGCAATTTTGGGAGATGGCTTTGGAACCTTTACACCTAAAAATGGCACAGGATTCAGAACTGGATAAGGCTTATCAAGTCTGCAAAGAGAATCAATTCAATAGACGCAGTCTTGAAAACCTCATCAGTTCAATCAACCAACAAGGCTGGCGATTAGTGCTGTTATTAGACAAATTCGAGGCATTATTAGAACATTCAAATTTTCAAAAAAATTGGGCATTTTTCACGACATTACGTTCTTTGGCTGCTTTACGTACCCCTAGCCCACTGACTTTAGTCATTGCAAATTACTCGTCATTGGGAGATTTTTATAAAAATCTCCAACAATTAAGTCCTTCAGCTTCACCTGTTTTAAACTTTATTGGAGAAACAGCCGTTTTAGGTAGTTTATCTGAAGCAAAAATCGATAACTTATTGGATCAGAATGATTTACCCTTATCTCGAACAAATCGTCAATTGATTAAGGATATGGCGGGTGGACATCCTTATTTGCTAAAAATAGTTGTTGCTGAATTCAGAAAGGCATCACGAAATGGTGAACCAAAATCCTTTGAAGCCATTGAAAAGGCTTTTTGTCAAGGGATAGAGCCTATGTTAGAAAATATGGTTATGTCATGGCCCTCGCGTACTTGTCAAGCATTTTTCAGGGTTGCTCAACAAAATAATGTTTCAGATTTTGAAAATGAGCTAAAAGAACTAGAAACTCAAGGTTTAATTGCCAAAACTAATGGACAATGGCAAATTCGTTCTCACATCTTTTCAAAATGTCTGATTGGCAAAAACGCACAACAATTATGCACAACCTAAATTTGGAATTTAAACTATGCAATTCAATTGGTTACGTTGGTTAAAAAGAACTAAAATTTCACAACGCCCTGACAATCCTTATGTAACCGGTAATTCGGTGGGTGGAAGTCCGGCTTTTATAGGGCGTACTGATATTTTACAAGCCGTAGACAACATTTTGTACGATTCTAAGCAAAATGCGATTGTCTTATTTGGGCAGCGACGTATTGGTAAAACCTCCGTTTTGACAGAATTGGAAGCTAAATTACCAAAAAAAGGCAATTATCAGCCGATTTACTTTGATTTAATGTACAAGGCTCATCAATCCTTAGAGGTCATATTAAATGATTTAGCTGATACCATTTGCCAACAGATCAATGAAGAAAAACCACAATGGGAAAATACGACTCATCAATTCCACAAATGGCTCGCAGAATTATTAGAAAGTGATAAGTTGTCAAAGCAATCGCTGGTGTTATTATTTGATGAGTTTGATGCGCTCAATGATACTCAAGCAGAACAAAAGCGGGATGAATTTTTCAGTTATTTACGTGCGGATTTATTGCAGATTGATCTCCAAAGACTCAATTTTATCTTTGCGATTGGACGCAATATTGATGACTTTAAAGCGGCATTGGCGTTATTTAAAAATATCACAAGTTATCGTGTTTCTCTGCTCACCGACAAAGAGACTGATAAATTGATACGTCTGTCTGAAAAAAATCAAAGTTTGTATTGGTCTCATAAAACTATAAAAAAAATATGGGAAATAACCCATGGACATCCTTTGTTAACCCAATCGTTGTGCTCTTGTATATGGCAACATATTTTGGATCAAAATCAGACCTATATTCCAACAGTAACATCTACTCAAATAATAGCAGAAAATATTTCCTGCGTGTTTAATCAAAAAGGACAAATTGCCCTAGAATGGCTATGGGATGGGTTGCCGCCGGCGTGTAAAATCGTGACTGCCGCATTTGCTGAAGAATTAGGAAAAAAGACGGCTGCTTCACAGAAAGAATTAATCGAACATCTATACGCCAGTGGTATTGGCACAGTAATAGATGAATTAGAAACGGCTCCCAAAAACTTGAAAGAATGGGATATTATTGAAGGAGATGCTCAGAAAGGCTACTGTTTCCGCGTAGAATTATTCCGTCAATGGGTGCTTGAACACAAACCCTTGAAAGAAATTATGCAAAAGGAATTAGGGCGTATTCGGATAGAATCTGATCAGTATTATCAAGAAGGTCACTCTTTTTATCAAAATAAACAATTTGATGAGGCGATTGACAAATTGAGTACTGCAATCAGGATACATTCTCATCATATTGATGCACAAAAATTCTTGGCAAAAGTTTTAGTAGAACAAGGAAAAATAGTAGAGGCACAAACTACTTTAGAAAAATTCTATCAGTATTATCCTGATGCCGCACGTCCTCGATTGACCGAATTATTATGGCAGCAAGTAGACTCTTCTACCAACAGAAAAGAACAACTGACGTTATCTGAACAAATCCTACAGTACGATTCCACTCACTCAAATGCAAAAACAAAAAGAACAGAAATTTTGCAATGGCAAGGGCAACGACTTGAGGAAGATGAAGAATATGAAAAGGCTATTGAGGTTTATCGGAAAGCGGGGTTAGAAGATAAGGTACGAGAATTATGGTGGAAAGTTTTTTGGAATAAATACTCTAAATTTATTACATTTTCTGTTGTATTTTTTGTGATGTTTTGTTTCTCCTTTGTTGTCTCCTTCTTCAAAAACGAAATTACCGTGTCTTTTGAACTACCTATTCCTTGGTGGTTATGGGGACTTGTATTAGGCATTATGCTATATTTACTTGTTGTTATAACAGAAAAAATCCTATTCAAAAAACGAACAACTAAGCAGAAATATTGAGGAAAATCATTATGGAATGGCATATTGTAACCAGTAGCAAAGGGGGAGTGGGTAAGACATTGCTCACTTTACTTTTGTTAGCTTATCACCTTGAAGAAAAAACCAATGAAGGCATATTGGTATTCGATTTAAACGCAATGAATACCGATACGTCAGCTTTATTGCTTTATGGTAAAACATTTGCTAAACAAATTGCTATTAAGTTAAAACCGAGCGGAAGAATGATAGCATTGCAAAGAACTTATTCTCAAACTGATTCTCAAAATAGTTATTTTGCAGTGGGTTG
>JAYQWI020001192.1:0-6645 GCA_035871815.2 Candidatus Parabeggiatoa communis | reverse complement strand
TCTTTCTGCCATTTTTTTGCCGACACCGGGGATGCGTATCAGCTTTTTGAGATCATTGTTGTGGATACATTGCACAAAAGTGGGTAGTTCCATGGAGGAGAGAATACTGAGTGCTAATTTGGGGCCGATGCCGCTGACGCGAATCAAATCACGAAATAACCCGCGTTCTGATTCATTCAAAAATCCATAGAGTATGTGAGCATCTTCACGCACACTGAGATGGGTTAATAAGCTGATTTCGTTATTGATTTCGGGTAAGTTATAAAAAGTCGACATGGGCGCGAAGACTTCATAACCGACACCTTGGACATCAATGACTAATTGGGGGGGCTGTTTTTCGATTAACAAGCCATGTAAGCGACTGATCATAAGTTAGGTGTTTAGGTGTTGCAGGAGAATGCTGATTGAAGAGATTGAAAAAGAAAATAAACGCGCTTTGGCGCTATAGACGCAGGGCGATACGCTCTCTCAAAGAGAACTATTTGCCTGCGTCTTTTGCGTCTTTTGCGTTATTAATTTTATATTGATAAGTCAAGTTTAAGTTGGAACGCCGATCTCGACTCCAAAACGTAGGCCTAATGAAAAGCGGAATGATGAGCGTGACAAAGCGCGGCGGCTAAGCCGTCTGCGGCATCAACTTGTGGCGTGTTGGAGAGAGAGAGCAGTATTTTAACCATTTGTTGAACTTGTATTTTATCCGCATGGCCGTTGCCAACAACGGCTTGTTTAATTTGAGTGGGGGCGTATTCATGCACTGTTAAATTGTGTTGTACACAGGCGAGGATCGCAACGCCCCGTGCTTGGCCTAATTTGAGAGCCGAGGCGACATTGCGGTGTACAAAAACTTGTTCAATGGCCGATATTGTGGGTTGATATTGCTCAATAATTTCATTCAATCCGGTATAGATTTCTTGTAGGCGTTGTGGCATCAATTTGGATTGTGTGCGTATGCAACCACTGGTTACATACACAGATTTCTGCCGCAGGCCGTCAATGATGCCAAAGCCGGTGATCCGGGAGCCGGGATCGATACCTAAAATACGTGTTATCACAAAGGGTTATGAATCATTATGCGGCGAGTTGTGCCATAATATCATCGCTGATATCGGCATTAGAATAAACTTGTTGAACGTCGTCTAAATCTTCTAATCTGTCCAATAAATTGAGCATTTTTTGAGCATTCTTTAAATCTAAGGCAATATTGTTTGACGCACGCATGGTGACTTCTGCTTCAGTGGATATCAGTTTGGCGTTTGTCATCGCTTCTTTGACAGTATAAAACTCTTGGGGTGCTGTTAGCACATCAATGGAATCATCCTCATTACGCACAACATCCTGAGCGCCAGCCTCTAAAGCGATTTCCATGATGTGTTCCTCATCGCTACCAGCCGGAAAACTGAGCAACCCCACTTTTTCAAACAAATAGGCCACAGAACCATCTGTGCCTAAATTTCCGCCATGTTTACTAAAAGCATGACGTATTTCGGCAACGGTACGATTGCGATTATCGGTCATACAATCTACCATGACGGCTATTCCGCCTGACCCATAACCTTCGTAACGCACTTCTTCGTAATTATCTCCCTCTTGTGCGCCAGCGCCGCGTTTGATGGCACGTTCTATCGTATCCTTAGTCATATTGCCCGCTAAGGCTTTGTCGATAGCGGCCCGGAGACGCGGATTAGCATCGGGATCACCGCCACCCATACGGGCAGCGATGGTAAT
Source organism: Candidatus Parabeggiatoa communis (assembly GCA_035871815.2). Lineage (GTDB taxonomy): Bacteria > Pseudomonadota > Gammaproteobacteria > Beggiatoales > Beggiatoaceae > Parabeggiatoa > Parabeggiatoa communis. Next base: position 4,920 of record JAYQWI020001192.1, on the reverse strand, counting down.
TTCACGAATGAGTTTAGTAAATAATTTACCTCGTTTTGCATCCTGGGCACCTTTACGATGTTGGATGTTTGCCCATTTACTATGTCCTGCCATATCAGTTATCAGTTATCAGTTATCAGTTATCAGTTATTAGTTATCAATTACTGGCAACCAAACGCTTTTTGACTGCCTATGTTTTTCGTGATTAATTTATTACCTTCAAAATAGACTTGTTGTCCTTCCAGCGATATATCACTACTTGTTGTCACGGGTGAAAGACAAAGAGGATAAGTCATTGGCTGCGGTGCTGACAGTGGTGCGATTTTCCAAGCCTTACCACTGTTGTTGTCTGTGGCTAAAATCACGTAGCCATTTGGATGCCAAGTGGCCTTCATGGGGCCGTCAATATCTAGGGTTTGATTGTCGAAAAGGTTTAAATTATTAGCGTGTAAAAATTCTACCGTGACTTTGCCGCATAAGGGACTGTAGATATTGGCCAATTGCAAACCATCAGGGGAGGGTATGACGCTATGGTCAACTTGGGCCCGCCTATCCGCATTTTGACACGGTTGGTGTTTATTGTCAGGGGTTTCAATTATCAAAATTTCATTGCCATTTAAAGCAATTTTATCAAAACGGCGTGCGCCATTGTCCAATAACGATTCTACGACGAAATAACCGGCCTGTTTCATATAAAATAGCCTGCTATGTCGATAATCGCGCCATTTGGTAATAGTACGTCGCCCTGAACCGTCAAGATTTTGTACCACGATTTGATGCTGGAACTGGTGTTGTTGAGATGAATTGTCCGCGATACGGACACCGACTACGGCTACCTCTGAACCATCATCAGCCCAAACAACTGATTGTTGTGGCGTGCCCTCCTTGACTAGCTGGCTACCACACCCTGCCATCAGTAGTAACCACAAAATGACTGTTAGTAAGGAATTGAGTGTTCTCATTATCAGTTATCTTATGTAGGGTGGGCAACGTTGTTGCCCACCAAGAGCCTTAATTACGCTTGGCCTATTTTGTCTTCTTGACCCGCCCATAATTGACGGATATTAGATCGATGCCGCCAAATCAGTAAGCCGCTCATAATGAAACTCATCAATGTATATTCTGGCACACCTGTCAACCAAAACAGGTAGGCCGGGATGAGTATGGCGGTTACAATAGCGGACAGTGAGGAATAACGAAACAGTAAAGCCATCATGAACCAAGTTACCAATGCCGCTAAACCGACGGGCCAAGCTAATACTAATAATGCCCCAAAGGCCGTCGCGACACCTTTCCCTCCGCGAAATTGGAAGAAAATGGGATATAAATGTCCTAAAAACACAACTAAAGTTACCGCGGCTAATATCCCCGCTTCTGTGGTGACCCATTTTGCCACGCTTACTGCTATCACACCTTTCAATACATCAAAACACAGCGTTATAATCGCCGCTTTTTTGCCATTATGTCGTAATACATTAGTCGCGCCTGGATTACCTGAACCTTGTGTACGTGGATCAGATAAACCCATTATTTTGCAAACCAATAATGCGCCAGAAACCGAACCGAGCAAATAAGCTGAAATTATCAATAAACTATTAATAAGCATGTCAATCAGTTATCAGTTATCAGTTATAAATTATTAATATCCAGGCAAAAGTTTAAAAAAACGGGGCAAAAAATATCAGTTTAAAAAAAATGTAGTGGGCAACGTGTTGCCCACCATTATCGTACTACGCGAAAGCCAAGTAGGGAAGACCAAACCAATCAGAATAACCCTTGATCGGGAATGACTGAGGTGTTGGAACGGCTTTTTTCAGTTTTTTGAGAAGAAGGTGATTTTTTCTTAGAAACACGACGACGTTTTTTCTTTGAAGTTCGCGGTTGATCATCATTATAAATTCGACCTTCCTTACCTTTTTGAGCTAAATTGAGATATCGCTTGGGTAAAGGTTTCTGCCGTTTACCTTTTAAGGCTTCGGCCATAAAATCAATCCACATAGGTAAGGCGGTACGTCCACCTGTTTCCTTCTTTCCTAGAGAACGAGGGTTATCAAAACCAGCCCAAACAACGGTTACAATGTCTGGTGAGTAACCGGCAAACCAGGCATCACGCAGATCATTAGTCGTTCCCGTTTTTCCTACAATATCATTACGCTTGAGTTTAAGGGCCCGACGACCTGTGCCAATGCGAATAACATCTTGAAGCATGGAAGTGATCATGTAGGCATTGTCAGTGGTGATAGCCCTTGGCGCGTAATGAGGTATCCTAGCACAAGCACTATGAGAAACGAGAATATTAGCGTGTTCTTCCTCTTTTGAGGCTAAAATCTCTGGTGGACATTTGCGACAAATTTTTAAGGGATTGGCGGAATAAATCACTTCTCCATTAATATCTTCTATACGATCAATAAAATAAGGTTTAATCCGAAACCCGCCATTAGCAAAAACGGCAAAGCCTGAAGCTAATTCTAGCGGCGTGAGTTCACCTGTTCCTAAAGCAATGGTCAAATTTTTGGGAATTTTCTCAGGCTGAAAGCCAAACTGAGTGAGATGATTGATTGTATAATTCACGCCCACCTTTTTTAATAAGCGCACAGCTGAGACATTATAAGAATGGGCTAGGGCGTTTCTGAGTGTCGTCCATCCGTAAAACTGCTTAGTATAATTACGGGGGCGCCACTTCATATCAGTGACTTTAATCATGATGGCGGCATCATTGATGGTACTCAAATGCGAAAAACCTCTTGCTAAGGCGGCAGAATAAATAAACGGTTTAAAAGTCGATCCGGGTTGTCTTTGCGCCTGAGTAACCCGATTAAATTTACTTAAATAAAAATCAAATCCGCCGCTCAAGGCAATAATGGCACCATTTTTTGGATTAAGTGCTACCAAAGCCCCTTCAATCTCAGGTACTTGAGACAAACGCCAATGTACCTTTTTAAAAAATTTTTCAGACAAAGAGTGCTCCTTATAGATTGTATCTTGACTCCTTTTCTTGTTTTTGGGAGGCTGCAAGTCGGGACGCGCCATAATAATATCCCCCCGCCTAACGATACTTCTTGCGTTTTTAGGATATCGACCTCGTCTATCATCACGAATATAACGACGCGCCCAAGACATCGCCCCCCAAGTGATTTTAAATTGCCCGGCTTTTTGATTATAAAGCAAGAGGCTTTTTTTCCGCGTTTCAAGGACTAGGCTGGGCACTAAGGTGGCTTGATTAGGATATTTTTGCAAAATCTCAAAGGCCCATTTTTCGATATCCACCCCTTTAGGTATGGAAACATGGTCAATGGCACCCTTAAAGCCGTGCCGTTCATCATAACGGTATAAGGTGTTGCGTAAAGCCCAATTCGCTCGTTCTTGCAAACGACTATTAATGGTTGTGAAAACTTTATAACCACTGGTATAAGTGACTTCTTCGCCAAATTCTTGGAGTAAAAAAGAACGCACCATTTCTGAAACATAAGAGGCTTCAATTTCTGGTGTCAGGGAGTGAAATTGTGCTGTCAAGGGACTCTTTAAAGAGTGTTCATGCGCTTCTTGAGTAATATATTTAAGGTCCAACATGCGCCCTAAAACATAATTTCGACGTTGCAAGGCCCGTTTTGGATTCGTTACCGGATTATTGGCCGATGGCGCTTTAGGTAAACCGGCCAACATAGCCAATTCGGGCAATTTCAACTGTTCAATATCTTTTCCGTAATAAACTTGAGCCGCAGCCCGCATACCGTAAGCGCGATGACCTAAAAAAATTTTATTCAGATATAATTCTAAAATAGTGTCTTTTGACAATTCTTCTTCAATTTTAAAGGCCAATAAAATTTCTTTAAACTTTCGGGTAAAGGTTTTTTCAGTCGCGATGTCTGACAAAAAGAAATTACGGGCTAATTGCATCGTAATCGTACTACCTCCTTGACGTTTTTCACCGGTTTTGAGCAAACTCACTCCGGCCCTAAGTAAACCTTTTAAATCAACGCCTTGGTGTTCGTAAAACCTATCATCTTCCGCGGCTAATACCGCATTAATCAACAATTCATGCTTGTTTTTATCAATTGTCAAAGGGATACGACGCTGCTCGCCATATTCTCCTATAAAAACGTTATCTTTGGTATACACATAAAGCGGCACTTGCAAACGATTATCTTTTAAGCGTTCTACTGGGGGCAATTGAGGAATAAAATACCACACTACGGCAGCCCAGACTCCCGCAACCAACAAAATGATGAACAACCCCATTAATAAAGTGATATGTAACGTTTTGTAAAAATAATATCTAATACTCATGGAATATAAAAATTCAGAATGAAAAAATGGATTATCAGTTATTAATTTATCACATTATCATAATAAAATAAAAAATGAACAGCTAGACGTTCAAGATTCGATTCGCTGTAAAAGTTTCTGCGTACAAAAACTTTAGTCTACAACTGATAATGGCGATCATTGATATAGTGATTTAAACACGTTGCCACCCAACAGGGGGTGCGATTAAAAGTGCGAAGGCGATCATCCAAAATAAATTTTCCACGAAGACACTGGTTTTTTTGGAGTCCAAAATTTATTTTGGATAACTTTTTATCACTTGATTTGGTTTTAACGCCCACACTTTTAATCGCACCCACCCGACAAAACAATACCACTTTCGGAATGGCCTCTTTGAGCCGTTAGATCATGTAGGGGAAGTAACTGATACATAAGTAAAAAATAAAATGATGTCATTGATAAGCAAATTTTATACCATTATTAATAATACAGGAATTTAAACACCTTGCCCACCCTACAACTGATTTAGCTTCGCTTCCACGCAAAAACTTTTGCGTGGAACTGCTTACCACCTATCAGTTTGTCAAAAGTACTTATAAGGGATTGTTTCCATTGTAGAGACGCGATGCCTCGCGTCTCTGTTTCGAGGCGAGCCCTAGCTCGCAAGAGACGCGA
>JAYQWI020001191.1:0-2571 GCA_035871815.2 Candidatus Parabeggiatoa communis | reverse complement strand
TAGGCATCCATGATGACTTTTTTGAGTTAGGCGGCGATTCCCTGATAGCGGTTCAACTGATTGCCAAGTTACGCGAAAAGCTACAAATGGCGTTTTCCGCACATAGCCTTTTGAACGCGCCGACTATCGCAACCTTAGCGGCATTAATCGAACAGACGACTCCAATGCCGGAACGATCTAACACAACGGCACAACAAACGCTTCCCTCCTCTTTGGTTGAAATTCAAACGGGCAACCGCTTGAAACCCCCTTTATTCTTAGTCCATCCTGTTGGTGGACACGTTTACTTTTATCGTGATTTAGCACATCAGTTAGGCTCAGAACAACCGGTTTATGGAATACAGGCAGACGGCATAGAGGGAGAAAGAGAGCCGCTAACCCGAGTTGAGGAAATGGCAACTCACTACATTGCAGCCATGCGTGTCCGCCAACCGGAAGGGCCTTACTTTATAGGGGGGTCTTCTTTTGGCGGCACAGTGGCTTTCGAGATGGCCCAACAACTCAAGGCGCTAGGCCAAAAAGTGGCGTTGCTGACCATGATAGATACACCGGGGCCGGGTCAAATGCCGATCCAAAAGCTTGAAACAGACGAGGAAATACTGGCTTATACGCTGAATATGGGTGCGAATATCTCGGTATCCTTAGACAAACTACGGAAACTGGAAGCCGATAAGCAACTGCACACTTTCTTGGAAGAACAGAGAAAACGGGATAATCATAAGCTGCCTGATTTTGATATGACACAGGTTCGCCATTGTCTCCATCTTTTCAAGATCAATGCCCAAGCCATGTCAGACTACAAACCGCGAGCGGCTTACCAGGATCAAATCATTTTTTTCCGTGCTAAGGAGAAAGATGCCTATAATGCGAAAACGCCAGAGCGTGCTTGGTTCGATTTTGCTCAAAAAGGCCTCAAAGTGATTGATGTGCCGGGCAATCACTTTACGATGCATTCCCCACCCCATGTCCAAGTGATGGCAAAACAGTTAAGGGCCTACCTTGCCTAGATACGGGTGAATTATTATTTCCTTTACTCGGAATGTTTAAACCAACGTTATCGTTTGTCCTTGTAGGGGCAATCCCTTGTGGTTGCCCCTTTAAAATACCTGAAAATTCAGGCTTCACGACTTCATTTCACTTTAAAAACAACCAAAGCCATTATTAACTACAATTAGTCTTACCACCTATAAAATTAGTACAACGGATCAGGGGATTGAACGGATTGATGAGGGGGGACTTTTTGTATTCACAGGGTTTTGAAAATCAAGTACAATCTTTTGTACTCGTCTCGATGCCTCGTGTCTCTACCCAAGCCATCAAAACACCTCACAACCAATCCGTTCAATCCCCTGATCCGTTGTACTAAACGGCAATGAGTTAGAGAAAACTGATAGGGGGTAAGGACAATTAGTTTTCAATGTTCATATCACTTCCAATTTTGGCTATCATTTCAGGATTTGAAGAACGCAGGTAATAAATAATACCTATCCCCAAGGCTATCCAGAATAGTACAATGTATGGGGCGAGATTCAGTATGCCCCCTTGGGGTTGAAGTGAACCATATAACGCTGCGGCTGGCACAAAAATAGCGATAAATGGAATCATGCCATGCTTAAAAAGGGAGTAGTCCTCACCCATCAGCCGTTTAAAGTAGAATATCCCAGCGATCACCACAGAAAGATAAATCATTTCAAGGGCAATACCCGTTATGGCAGCCAAGAAACTAAAGCCTATCTCCCAGCCCCCTTCGACTCTGCTCAAAATAGCGGCAAAAATCAGTGCCATAATCAGCACAGCCCCATTCGCGATATGAGGTGTTTGATATTTTTTCTGGGTTCGTCCAAAAATACGGGGTAAGGCACCCTCACGTCCCATCGCATAAAGCACTCTGGCAACCGTATTCAGTATTGCCATCGACATCGCAATGGCATCGATAATGGCCATCACGAACATAACCGGAACCGCCCAAGACCCGAGATAACGCTCTGCCATCGTAAACAAGACGGTTGGATCCTGCCCCCAAGCCGTCGCACCCGCTTCACCAAAACCGATGGCAAAAGCATAACTCACGAAAACGTAAAAAATCAGGGCTAAAATGACGGATGCGATAATGGCCAAAGGAATGGCCTGTCTATTTTTTTCTTCTTCAGCCAAAACGGCCGCCGATTCATATCCCGTGTACATCAGCATAGCGAAAATGAGCCCACTGGCTAGGCTACCCAATCCCTCGGCGGAGCTTGGCAAAAACGGTTTAATACTATTACCTTCAGCGCCCCCGTGAAATATAATCAGGGTTGCGAGGCTGAGGACAGCCAAAGCTGAAATCGCCACCAGCATCAGTTGAACGCGTGTGGACCAACGAATGTCAAAGTAACTGACCCAAAAGAGAAAAATAACCTCTGGAATCACGAAAATGAGCCATTGAATGTGGATATCGAAGAAATCGGCGAGAAAACTGGAAATAAAACCGGCAATCCCAACGACCATTGTCACCACAGAGGCGAGAAGCGCAAAGATATAAAGCCACCCGCCCATGAAACCCGCGATGGGGCCAAATGCTTTGCCTAAGTA
>JAYQWI020001190.1:0-6109 GCA_035871815.2 Candidatus Parabeggiatoa communis | reverse complement strand
TTCCACTTTAGTGGACATGATAATCTGACTTTCGGTGTTTTGGATGTGCAAACGTGTCAGATAGTGCGAAAGGAAATTCCCACAAATTACTACGTTAAAGAGCGTGGTGATCCCGCAGTCTACAAAGGTCGTGTAAGAAGTTATAACAATGTAAAGAGCTTTGCTTGGTTTTCTTGTGCGCCTTGATGTAGGAAACCGTTAAGGGGCTTCTGTTTTTTTTCACACTGTACAAAAAGTGGACATTATTTTGGTAAATGAGGTCAATCTTTAAGCGAGATGAATTGCATAAATCTATTTGATTTATCACGGTTTTTTATAGATCGCCGCCAGATTATCAATCAATTCGCCCATTTACTAAAACAATGCGATATCAACTCTCAATTGATAGTTCTCAAATCTAACCTATTGCACAGAACACTATTCATTTCAGCGGCTAATTCAGCGGCTAATTGATTAAAACCTTTTTATAAATCACCTTTTTTAGCTTCGATAACGACAACGCTTCTCAGCACGCCATGTCATATCGGCGCAATCATCAATTCTCTTTTAGCGGTTTCTGAGTTGATAGAAATTTTTGGGATGATTAAATAATATGAGGCCCGTAAATTGTCAATCCATTCTGAGATCAATTTCTGTGCTAATGGCTAGCGTCAGTGCTTGTGTTGAAAATGAATACCCCAGTTCAGCGACGATTTCTTCAGTAGGATTCCCCATTTCAAAGTAATCACTGAAAGTCTATTTATTTGCCTTCTTTAAATATTTTTCGCGTCGTTTGCGTCTCTTGCTGAGCAAAATGCTATACATGCGAATATTGTAAGTACTTTCGCCAAAAATTTTAAGGTATTTTAATAGAAGCAATGTTTATTTTTAATTAGAGACGCGAAGCATCGCGTCTCTACAATTCGCGGTTTCGTTCCGACGCGATGAGAGCAAATCTTTGCGGTAAAATACCTGTTTATTTGTGGTTCAGTACTTAGGATTGTAGGGGCAATCCCTTGTGGTTGCCCTTCCTCTGAATTAACGGAGATAGACGCTCATAGTCTGATTAGAAGAACTATAATTAAACCGGCTATATGAAGGAGGATTTAAGTGCAATCCATACACGTTATTACAAGCATGGTAGATTACAGTAGGATAACCTTCACTTCTAGCCTTACACCAGTAGGCCGTTCTATCGCGTTCAGTCCCCGCCCAATGGGTGCTGGCTGATCGGCCAGTGATTTCATCAGGATCGTTGAGATTTTGCAATGCTCTTAACCTCTGAATAGGCAACTTATCTGCGCTCTTAATAAAACGGCTGGGATTATCAGCATCAATAATGAGTATCTCGGTTGCCTGAGCCGCTAGGATACGCACAAGTGGGCCTGGAAGGTGACGCGCTGAGCGGGGAGTCACTTCTCTAGCACGCTTGAACTCTTCTTGCTTAGGATTGGTGGCATAAACTAGCGACCAACCTCCGCCCTGCAAATCCATATTGCAGTAGATATTCAAGGGCATTTCACCTTGTGGCCCATCAATATCAATAGAATATAAACCACTCACTTTCGTGGAGTCTTGTTCTTGAATATCTCGGCAACTTTGGGGTAGCTGATAGACATCAACGGCTCGTTTCAAGGCATCAAGTTGGCCTTGTTGGAGTTGTATCAGGGTTTCGAGATAACTGATGCGATTTTGGAGTGTGTCGATTTGGGCTTGAAACAGTTGATCTCGTTGAACGGTTAAATCCCTATCTTTTTTATCAAGACATGAAATAATCTCAAGTAGCGTTTCGTTATCTTCAAGACAACCGGTTTCCTTCGCCGCGACAAGCGGGGAAGTCAGAATGAGCGATAATAGCAATGTCAAGGTTTTTTTCATGGTATTCTCTATAAATTATTGAAATCTATGTAGGGTAGCTAAGTTCGTTTCGACGCGGGGCATCTCTATTCGCTTGCCCCCCCTCTTCAATTTCGCAAACTAAAGTTTGCACTCCATTTAACAAATGGAGTGCCAAGGCCCAATTTTCGTTTCAAATTTATTTTGCAACGGCCCAATTTTCAAACCAAGTTTAATTTATTAGCTAGCAGCCTGTCGGATTAATCAACTAACTCATTGATTATTATCCTTTTTACAAAAATTCATAAATTTTATACAAAACAATTACTTAAGCGGTATTTTCCGACAGGCTGCTAGGTTTGTTTAATTAACTTTCTGAAGAAAATGAATGCCCAGTGCCCCACTGGGCAACTTCTATTTTGGATTCCAAGAATGCTGCCGATTTAAGCAAACCTTGGACTCCAAAACTATACAATATTTAGGGTTAATACCATTATGCCCTTTTCGGTGGCCGGCTACAGAAGCTTTGCCGCTGAAACAAACAACGACGCAAGTTCATTTGGAAACGGCTATAACCATTAAGGAAAAGCCTTAATAATATAAACCACCGCTTGGTTGATAGGGCGGGTTTCGGCATCGCCGCCAGCGATGGCATGAGTGTGCTTACCATTCTGGTTAATCGTGTGGACATGATTGTCGGCACTTTTTAAATCAACCTTATGGCTATGGCTACCTCTACTATTAGTATTGACATTAAAACTATGGGCGTGTGATCCAGCTGAGCCTGTTGTTCTAGCTTTATCGCTGGTACGAGTATAAACATTATGATCATGCCAAACGCCACTGTTTTTTTGAAAACCATCCGTTGGATAGCGATCGTCATATCTATGATCATGGCTACCTTTCTTATTCGTCGTTCCTGTTACATTATGATAATGGTTTCCTGCACCATGACTACTTGTTGAGTGACTGTGATTCCCCGCACCTGCCATGCTATGAGCATGCTCTCCGGCAGAATGACTCGTAAAGGGAATATTAGGCATAGCCGTGGCATCTTGTTGCACACTGGCCAGTTTACGGCCTTGGCGAAGTTTATCCATTCCCCGCAAAAACATCTTTCTGTAATCAGGAACGTTGAATTTAGCCCCTTTGCCTCCATAAGTGTAGCCAATCACCGTAAACAATTCTGGATAGGCCGTTTTGTCATAAGCTTTGCCATCACAGAATAAAAAACCTTCTGGAATAGTGGTGGCTGCAAAGGTGTAAATACTCCCCACTGGCGCAGACTGCTGTTGATATTTTTTCAACGCCGCATTTTCACGCTTCAAAGCCGTGATGTCTTCCCCCAGATCGATAGCCTGTTGGGCCAAGTCCATAACGTATTCCGTCAATTCATCCATTTCGGCTTGCAAATCTGCCAATTTATCCGCTTGAGCACTCTCCCAGGTTAACACTAACAACATGATTAAGCCTGTTTTCATAAAAATGTTCATAAAAACCCTCTAAAATGGTGGTAACAAATTGCCTTTAAAAATGATGACTTTTTAAAAGCGTGTTTTAAACATAGCCCAAAAACTCAAAAGGGCTATCACAAGGAATTGCCCCGACATAAGGCGCTCATCGTTATACACAACGGCGACGGGGTTTGTAGGGGCAATCTGTAGGGTTGCCCAACACGATATGGCACTGATGTTCCTTAGATTAAGGTACCAAATGCCGAGGTAAATAGATATACTTATTGGTGCTACCCACCGGTGTGTAATCCCACACTTTGTCGCGACTGCGGTGTCTCTGGCAAAGCTTGACATCGTTAGGAACCGTTCGCCCCTTTACAATATTATTCATACAGAGGGCTTTATGCGAGAGGAGATTATGGTGTTTTCCCATTTTGTTGGGAGACATCCTGCGAAAGTCGCGTTTTTTCATACCCAAAAGCCCCCCTTCACTCACCGGCAAAATATCTGCTATTCCGAGCAGTTCGGCAATGGTTTGATTTTCCATCTCGCGCCCCATGAGCCATTGGCGGGCATATTGACACAGTTGGCGGGTATTCATCTCCTCCAATTTTTGCAGCCAATCCTCATTGCCGCTCACATAAGCTAATGCCTGAAAAAGGGCTGCGGCCATGGCGGCCTTCGGATCACAGACATTGAAGCGCGTGAAGGCATTATTCAGTTCAGAAACCAACATATCGATACGGCTGTGCAATATATAGAGATCGCGTGCTTCAATGACAATGACTTCGCGAAAAGTGGGGAAATCATGATAACTGTATTGTTTTTTCGCATAACCCTCAACAAAGGCTAGATCATTGATGGCACTGATATCCTTGGCGGTGATGCCATGCTGTTGGAATGCCGCCTCTAAGCCTGCTTGGCTAATCAGGGTATTGGAGTCTACCTTCGCGAATGCCATTGTTGTTTTCGGGGTTGCTTTAGCGTCTGCCGTTTCAGTCTTTTCTGCCGCCTTATCCGAGGGTGTGCCAACGGTTAAACGGCTCGCCAGTAATCTGAGGCGACTGTTAATGCCGTTTTGTCGATCGCCAATCGTTTTGGAAATCTCCTCTTGTAGCTTTTCTCGTTGCGCTTTTCTTTGGGCTTTTTCGCCTTTGGCTTTAACATGCAAATCCATGATGCGCTGCGGATAGGTGAGTTCAGTGAGGTTGCCTTTAAAACGGCGAAACAGAATTGAGTCTTTTAAGGGGGTGAAGAGTGCCCAAATAGGGGTATAATCCCAGTAGTCCAGTTGACTGCTATCCATTCCCATTTCCGCTAAGCGTTGCGCTGGTTTTTCTATGGCTTTTTCTAAGGCCGTTTTGACTAATAATTGAGGCGAGTCTTGACGAGGGCCAGGTTCGTCAGTGAGCAGCACAATGGATCGTAAGGCGTGTTCGCGCCAGTAAAGGGATTTCTTATCAGTAATGACTTTATGCAAAGCACTGTAGAGATTTTCATGCTTGCCGCCCACTGCAAAATCCATTTGGCGATGGATTTCTTCCCGATCTTCTGGGAGTTTGAGCCCACTGAAGATCGTCTCGCTTTCTTCAGCATAAGCCACCATGCTGACTTGGATATCGAGGCTGGTACTGATGGACTGTCCACCGCCGGCCGTTCGAATCACAAAATGACTGTCACGACGCTTTTCGGAGATCAGTTCACACAGTTCATCAAGAAAAGTCCGTACCTCGGCAATCACGTTAGCCATCGAGTCGCTGCGATCAACGACAAAGACTAAATCGACGGCGCGGAGATCGTCAATGATACGACGCAACTTTGTCATAATGGCCCGCAACTGATCGTCGCTCAAGGTTAATTTTGAGGTGCCGATAGTGGCCACTTGGTACCAACCTGTTTTTTCATTCAAGCCTTTCACGTAGTAACGGGGTAGCATCGGATCGAGCCCAAAGGGATCCAAACGCACTTGCAATTCATCATCCTCACGGCGATCACGCACGGCCGGTTGGGCTAAGGCCAGATTTTCTACGGCCAAAACCGCTGCCGCTTCGCTATCATCCGCATAGATGCGGGCAGGTTGAGTGTTATCAGAACGATTTCCCAAAGCTTTGCGCTCGGTGTTGTATTCGAGTGCTACATTGGTGGCCCATTCAGTGACTTCATATTTAGGGATCCAACCCAGCAGGGTATCTTGGGCATCTTGAGTGGTGTTGATATCGGTTTCGGGAATGTTGGACTTGACCGTCAAATAACTAGAGTGACCTAACAGATACCAGATTTGCCCCTCAAACTCTTCAATGGCATAGACATAACGCCATAAGTGTTTTAAAACGCCCAAGCCAAATTCACTGATAATCTCGCCCTTGATAATGTCGCCGTCGGGAGTCATACGTTTGGGCGGATGTTTGCGGGGTTCAAAACCAAATTCTGGGCGAGACAGCGCACGCAGAAATAAGCGGTTATCGCAGGTCATTTCCTTACGACTGCTTGTGGTTTTCTGCTGTTTAGATTCAGGGTTTGTCGTATGCTTATCCAGACAACTGGTATCTTGAGGCACACCCAATTGAGGATAAGCGCGAACCGCATCGCCTACGCGCATGGCTTCGATTCCTTGGATGAGGGAGGATTTATCGACCCAGCCAGGGAGGGCAGTAAAACATTGTTTTTCATTTGAGTAGAAACCCACGCGCAGACGATTGGGTTGGCTTTCATCACTGCTGGCAACGGCGAAAAAGAGAGTGCCCAAGGGATAGTTCGATGCAGGTTGGATACTCTGCTCATCTTGGGGTAGCTGATAGAAGTCGGCCGGTGAGCGATTGAGAAAAAACGGGATGGGCACT
>JAYQWI020001189.1:0-2396 GCA_035871815.2 Candidatus Parabeggiatoa communis | reverse complement strand
ACGCTCTTCCGATCTAACGCCGTCAACAAATGGAAGAATTGGCTGGGGGTAGATACGAGGTCAAAAGTGCAGCCGAAAAAAGGGTTGATCGTGCCCTCATGTTATCAAGCATAAACGTTGGTATTGCTGGGATGAGCTTTTTTTATCCACCCTTGATTTGGCTTACTGTACCGAGTATGCTCTATGGCTTTATTCCCATGTATGAATGGACTATCCGAACCGTCGTTAAAGAAAAGCGTCTGTCCGTCTATGTGCTTGATTGCCTCATGATCACAGGAGCACTCATGGGACGCTACTTTACCATTTTAGCACTCACTGGCTGGCTAGAAGTCATCATCTTTAAAATCAGATATCTCAATGAACAAGCCGCCAAACAAAATATTGAGAATCTGTTTGGGGAACTCCCGCATTCTGTTTGGGTACTGATGGATAATCAAATTGAGATTGAGATACCCTTTGAAAAATTACAGATCGGCGATACCGTCGTTGTGAATGCCGGTCAAACCATTCCCATTGATGGGATCATCAAAAGTGGCTTGGCTTCTATTGATCAGCATAAACTGACTGGAGAGTCTCAACCCATTGAATGTGGCGTGGGAGATGCCGTATTGGCCTCAACAATTGTTCTGGCCGGGAAACTCTATATCGAAGTTGAGAAAACGGGACAAGAAACTGTCGCCATGCAAATCGGGCAAATTCTCAATCACACCGCAGACTATAAAGACGCTATACTGTCACGAGCGGAACGCATCGCTGATCAAGCGGTACCCGTAACCGCCGGATTGTTCCTCGTTACGCTGCCTGTGTTGGGCTTGAATAGTGCGTTGGCGGTTCTGTCAAACAAATTTGGTAATAAAATGAAAGAGTTTGGGCCGGTAAGCATGATCATTTCCCTTAACCTGGCTTGCGAACAAGGCATTTTGATCAAAGATGGGCGCTCACTGGAACTCTTGAATGAAATTGATACGGTCGTTTTCGATAAAACCGGCACTTTGACATTGGAACAACCCACGGTTGGCGATATCCACAGCTACAACGGTGCTTCTGAAAATGACATCTTGAAGTATGCCGCAGCCGCCGAGCAGGGGCAAACGCACCCTGTTGCCAAAGCTATTCTCAAAGCAGCCAATGACCGTGAACTCCAGGCTTTAAAAATGGAAGAGGCCAAATACCAAGTTGGTTATGGCATTCAAGTCAAGCTGCCTGACCGAACAGTGTGGGTCGGTAATCATAAATTCATGGTGATGGAAAACATCACCATGCCAGTCGAGATAAACGAAATCCAACAAGATAGCCATGAACAAGGCCACTCACTGGTTTATATTGCCTTCGACAATCAACTGGTCGGTGTTATTGAACTACAGGCCACGATTCGGCCCGAGGCCAAAGAGATTATCGAGTATCTGCATCAACGTGATATCGCCACCTATATTATTAGTGGAGATCACGAAGCACCGACCAAAAAGCTGGCACAAACCTTGAGTATTGATCACTATTTTGCGAATACCCTGCCAGAAAACAAAGCCGATTTAGTAGAAGGCTTACGAAAAGAGGGGAAGTCAATCTGTTTTGTGGGTGACGGTATCAACGATAGCATTGCCTTGAAAAAAGCAAACGTCTCGGTTTCCCTTCATGGCGCGACAACTGTAGCAACAGATACCGCCCAAATTGTACTGATGGACGGCACATTGAATAACTTTACACAACTATTTGAAATAGCAGAAGAGTTTAATTCAAATATGCAAAATAATTTTATCTTTGCCACCGTTCCAGCGGGGATTAGCCTCATTGGTGTATTCTTTTTTAACTGGGGATTCCTGGCAGCCACTCTCTTAAGTCGAGGAGTTCAAGTTGTTGGTTTGGGTAACAGTTTGTTACCACTATTCAAACAACAAGACAGGAAAAATGATGAATAATTGCCCTACATCCCGTTATTAATCGCTCTTTAGGCGTTGTCAATATATCAGACTAAGCTTATGTGTTCAGGATTTTTAAATCTCTCATCTATTTGTGAATTATGAATTATGAATGCTGAACGATGTGTTTTGCGAATGATTTTTAATATTAACCCTTTTTCGTTTCAAATGGAGTAATTAGAGACGCACGGCCGTAGAGACGCACGGCCGTGCGTCTCTACAATTCGCGGTTTCGTAGAGACGCGATGCTTCGCGTCGCGGTAAAATACCTGTTTATTTGTGGTTCAGTACTTAAGTCTATATCCTTTATTATAAACAATCCTTGTAGTTATATCCTTATAGTTATGTTATCATTTTTATCCCTTCACGATTTCTAACAGGAAAATTATGGCTTCAACACCCTCTACCATGATGCCACTAGGCACGACAGCGCCTGATTTTAGTTTGTTGAATACGGTTACAGGCGAAACCAATACGCTG
>JAYQWI020001188.1:0-27646 GCA_035871815.2 Candidatus Parabeggiatoa communis | reverse complement strand
AGCATGAAATCTACGATGAAGATTTGCAAGCTATTGTCAGCGATACCTTGACAATGGAACACGAGCAACTCAAATTAGTGGCTCTCAAGGTGTGTTCTGAAACAGGAGAAACACCTCACGCGAATATCACCTTAAGCATGACTGATGGCACAGAGAAATCGGTAGCTGCCGCCGGTAGCGGCCCCGTGGATGCGACATTTAAGGCGATAGAAACAATCGTCAATAGTGAGACGAATTTATTAGTGTATTCGGTTAATAACGTAACCGATGGCACAGATGCTCAAGGAGAAGTGGTTGTACGCTTAGAAAAAGACGGCAGAATCGTGAATGGACAAGGTGCGGATACTGATATCGTGATTGCATCGGCTAAAGCCTATCTCAATGCACTCAATAAAATTTTCACACCGCTTGATCGCAAGCATCCGCAAATTATGCCGTAGTGATTTGCTTCGGTGCCAAGGTAGAGACGCACGGCCGTGCGTCTCTACTTACGGCCGTGCGTCTCTACAGAGGGCGAACGCCAACACTTAAATTGTACGATGATAAACTGTTAAATAAACTTTTAAAAACAATTAGCTGGCTAAAGTCATTTTTATGAAAAATAATATAATGGTACACTAACTCAAGTTTTTGAACTTAAAAAATGTAAGGTTATGAGTCCAAAAATGTATAAAGTCATTGATAATATTAAATAAATTTAAAAATTCAGGAGGATAGGCGTTTTGCCTATTTTGAGTTATGAGTCTGATGGAACAACAATTAAGTGCTGATACGCAGGCGATTTTATTGCTTTGTGGGCATTTTGGCAAAAAAAGCGACGATATTAAACCATTAATGGTGTCAGAATATGCTAGGCTTGCTCAATGGTTGCAAATACAAGAGATGCGCCCTGGGGATTTATTAGACACTTCTTCGGCTGTCAAAATAAAACATATTGTTGATAAGACGATAACGGCTGGGCGTTTGCTGGCCTTATTAATGCGGGGGGGGGCCTTGGCATTGGCCATTGAGGCTTGGAGTAATAAAGGATTGTGGGTGATCAGTCGTAGTGATTCTGCTTATCCTATGCGCTTGAAAAAACAGTTAGGACAAGCCGCGCCGCCTATTTTTTATGGGGTAGGCGAACAAGCTTTATTGCTAAAGGGGGGGTTAGCGGTTGTCGGTTCTCGTGATGTTGATAATCAAATCATTGATTTTACTAAACTTGTTGCTAAAAAAGCGGCCCAACAAAGGATGCCGATTATTTCTGGTGGTGCGCGTGGCGTTGATACAGAGGCGATGTTGACCGCTTTGATACATGGGGGTACGGCCGTTGGTGTATTAGCTGACAGTTTAGTACGTGCTGCGGTTGCAAGCAAATATCGAGACGCTTTACGAGAAGAACGGTTGGCACTCATTTCTCCTTTTGATCCTAACACCGGTTTTAATGTTGGTAACGCGATGGCGCGTAATAAATATGTTTATACGTTATCAGATTGGGCGGTCGTTGTTAATAGTGCTTATAAAGAAGGGGGCACTTGGGCTGGCGCACAGGAAAATTTAAAGGCGGAATGGGTGCCATTGTTTGTCCGTCAGGATAAATCTATGCCTGTCGGTAATCAAAAATTGCTTAATCAAGGCGCAATAGCACTAGCTCAAAATAGCTTGCAGGATTTAACCGATTTGCGTGAACAATTATCGCAATTGGCGGATAAAAAACCACTACAGGTGACTGAAAGCGAGTCTGCGGATTATCAAAATGATGTAAAAACTTCAGTCACCACTGAAGTGAGTGAACAGGGGGAAATTGATGATGAAGTGAGTGAAAAAACGATAGATTTATTTAATGTTGTCTGGCCGACTATTGAACAACAACTGGTAACCGACAAAACCGAGCAAGCACTCGCTGAGTGTTTAAATATAGAGATCAAACAATTGCGTTTGTGGTTAAAACGCGGTTTAGACATGGGCCGCATTAAGAAGCTCAAAAAACCGGTACGTTATGTCATTGTTGAACTGGATTATGATACACAACCAGAAAATCAAAAATCCTTATTTGGATAAAATTGTAGTGGGAAGTAAGATGTTAAACAAATGTAGAGACGCATTGCAATGCGTCTCTATTCTGGCCTGATTGGCGCGGATTAAATTCGCATGGCAATGTAGAGACGCATTGCCATGCGTCTCTAAAAAGCGATAGAACGCTGATTGCACTGATTAAATTAGGTCTTATTGAAAATAGCGAGTGTGTTCATCACATCTGTCACTGCTTCTTCAAATGCTTTGAGCAATTCTGGTGTCATTTCATCTCCCATTTTTAAAACCATTTCCAACGCTTTTGAGCTTTCTGATAAATTGTTGATAGCAAGATTACCACTCACGCCTTTGAACGAATGAAGCAAATACAAAACCTTTTCGGTATTACCCTGCTTTAATAAAGTTTTTATCTGGTTTGTAATATCCTGATATTCTGTACGAAAATCTCGCAATAGTTCAAAGTACAATTGGTGATTGCCAAGTAATCTGTTGAGGCCATCAGCTATGTCAATGCCGGGCAATTCGTCTGGAAACAGTGTTTCAAAATCCATCTCCTCAGAGGGTGCTTCTATTTCACAAAGACTAGGCAGTTCGTGGCTCGGAGGCGTTACCCATTTTTTTAGGGTGCTAAACAGTCGATCCACTTCAATGGGTTTAGTAATATAGTCATTCATACCGGCAGCGAGACATTTTTCTTTGTCACCACTCATGGCATGGGCAGTCATGGCGATAATGGGCAATTCACTATATTGGGGGTTTTCTCTGATTAATCGGGTTGCCTCATAACCATCCATTTCGGGCATTTGGACATCCATGAGTACCGCATCAAAATCGCTTTTGGCAATCATTGCGATGGCTTCTTTACCATTGTTGGCAATCTCTACTATTAATCCTTCTCCTTCTATCGTTTCTTTTGCAACTTGTTGATTAATAGAATTATCTTCTACTAACAAAATCCTAGCACCTTGGATGGCTTTGATATTGGCACTCATTTCAGCCTGTTTTTGCAAGGCGTGTGACGTTTTAGCAATCTGTTCGCCAAAGACACTCATAATGGTGTCAAATAATGTAGATTGGGTTATTGGCTTGCTTAAAAAGGCCTCTATGCAGTGCTTGTCCGCACTTTTAAAAACATCTTCCCTAGAAAAAGCGGTCATCATAATAATGGCCGGTTTCTGAGGCAAACGAGGATTGTCTTTAATGTGATTTGCTGTTTCTAGCCCATCCATTCCCGGCATTTTCCAATCCAATAGTACCAAATCATAAGGGTGTGTTTTGGCTACTCTTTCTAGTTCTGTCAGTGCTGCTGCGCCAGAGCTGACTAGCGAGAGGTCTTCAAAGCAGAGGGCAGATAACTCGTCTTGCATAATTTCAAGCGATATCGTGTTGTCATCGACAATCAATATCCTGATACCATAGAGCTTTTCGGGTGTTTGATAAGTGATTTTAGGCGTATTGACTTGGCAACCAAAGAGGGCTGTGAAACTAAAAGTGCTTCCCTTGCCTGGTTGAGATTCTGCCCATATTTTGCCACCCATCATTTCTGTTAAGCGTTTGCAGATGGTTAATCCTAATCCCGTTCCGCCAAATTGGCGCGTGGTGCTTGTGTCTGCTTGCGTGAAGGCCTCGAATAGCTTAGAAATGGCCTCTTGTGAAATGCCAATGCCGCTATCCTGCACAGAAAAACGGAGTGTGACTTGTTCTGCCTCTAGTTTGATGACTTCTGTTTTGATAACAATATTACCTTGCGCTGTAAATTTGATGGCATTGCTTGTCAGATTAATCAGTATTTGACCCAGCCGCAAGGGATCGCCTACCATAAGACGGGGGACTTCCTTATCAATGGCCAAAAGTAATTCTAGCCCTTTTTCTTCAATTCGCAAGCCAAAGAGACTAGACAGCTGATTGAGCACATCATCTAAATGAAAATCCACCGATTCCATGTCCAACATACCGGCTTCAATCTTGGAAAAATCCAGAATGTCGTTGATAATACCGAGCAAGGTTTGGGCAGCGTTTTCTATTTTAATCAAATAGTTATATTGTTTATCTGTCAGTTCAGTTTTTAAAGCCAGCCGAGTTAAGCCAGTAATAGCGTTCATGGGGGTGCGAATTTCGTGGCTCATATTGGCCAAAAATTCGCTTTTGGCTTTGTTAGCGGATTCGGCAACTTTTTTAGCTTCTTCTAGCTGTGCTTCCCTTTCTTTGAGTATTTGCGTTCTTTCAGCAACTTTGTTCTCCAAAGTACGGTTATATTTTTCCAGTTGTGTACTTAAAAATACCCCCAATTGCTTATCGACTTTAAGAATATGGTTAACGAACCAATCCATTATTAGGGTTTGTACGCGAAATACCAGATACAATCCTTTATCGTGTTTGTCGCGCAGTTCTTCTTTCAGGGCGTTGAAGGCTTCAATAAACTTTAAATGAAGGGATTTGTGCGCTGGATAGCCGGGATAGTTATATTCTTGCATTAACACTTCTTCATTATTGAAATGTTTGACAACGTAGTTTTCCAAAAAAGCGGTGATTTTCTGGATGTGTTCTTGTCCTTTGCCAGTGCGAATGGCTTCAATCAGCTCATTAATATTGTTAATCAAGTCTTTATGTTCTTTATCGATTAAAGGAATACCGATGGCTAGGCTATCTGACCATTTTATGGTGTACGTCAGATCACTTAATCCGTCGTGGTGTTCCTTGCTGATCTGTTTATAACAACGTTGCAGATAAACTTTGGCAGCTTTATCGTCAGGCGTTTTTTTCACAATTTGTTCAAATAAATCAACCGCTTTGTCAATTTGTTTAAATTGATAATAAGAAACGGCTTCTTCAAATTGTTTAATGGTCGCTAATTTCGGTGTGTCAATGTCGGATGCCTCCTGATGAAACACGTCATAAACGGACAAGGGAATTGACAAGCCTTCTGGTTTTATGCGTTCAATAAAACGAATGGCATATTGTGATGGTGCTTTTAATATCCTATAGGTGTGTTCACTGATCAAAAGCGTGGTGCCATAAATATTGTTCATGGATTCAAGAGAAAATGCCAGATTGACGGTATTGCCAATCACACTGCTCTCCATGCGCTGAGTACCCCCAATTGTGCCAAGCACTAAATGACCGGTATCTATGCCCAAATGAATCAAGAATGGGGGATTATTTTGTTCATAGCGTACCTGATTATATTCGCCCAATCGTTTTAACATGGCATTGGCCGCATTAATGGCCTCATTAGGATTTGAAAATAAGGCGATAAATTTTTCGCCCATATAATTACTGACAAAACCATGATTGTCTCTGATAATGGGTTCAACTTGTTTTAAATGGGCATTGATAAAATCTATCGTTTCCCCAGCAGTCATGCTTTCCGATAGGGTGGTAAAACCATAAATATTTGAGACCAAAACGGTCATTTCCTGTTCTCTTTGATCACCCAATTCGATTTCAATAATGTCTTGCTTATTGAGTAATCGGAGAAAACGGGCTGGTACAAAACGGGCAAAAGAAGTATTTTGTTTTTTGATGTATTCTGCCGATTGTTTTTGCCGGATTTTGGCATTAGCCAGCTTAAATAAACTGATAGCCAAAATCAGAATAAAAGGGAGTCCAATCAGAAGTAGTTTGATTAATAGCGTGTTTGAATGGGCCAATAAAACACTTTTTGGTAGATAATAAACAATTTTCCAGTAATGGCTATGAGGTGTTGCTGATTTTTCAGCAGGATAAACGGTTGTAAACGCAAACAAAGCATTCGCATCAAACTTATGGCCCGATTTTTGGGATGAGATTTGTTGCCATGCGTGTGGAAAATAATTTTGCATTTTTTCAGTTTCACGCGCTTTAAACATGAACCCCCATTCACGTTCTGGTTTCCAATGTTTAAGCCAATAACCTTTGGAATTAACCAGCATGATTTTCCCAACGGCGTTGTCTGACAGCGCGTTCATTTTGTTGAGCAAATCATTTCCCTTATAATTTAATAGGATAATACCCCGTTTCTGGTTTTGCTGATCAAAAATGGGGGTGGCAAAACGAATCATGGGGTTTAGGGGCATTTCTATTCTGTCACGTTCCATATTCAGGTCAAAGGGTGAGACAAATATTTCTCCCCGTTGCAATTTGAAGGCCTCATTAAAGTAGTAGCGTTTTCCTTTAAACTGGAGTGCATTTTTTGGCACGATTGTCGCTTGCCCTTTGTTGTAATTAACCCGTATGATTTCCATACCGGTTTCATCCAAAAGACGCACCTGATCGTACTGGCTTGTTCTTTTTGAAAAAGACAATAAATCTTGCGCGAGATGATTCGCATATTCGCTTGAATTTTCAGCGAAAAATTTTTTTAATGCGTGTTGTTCTGCCAAAAACAGGACATCCGAATAAACACTGTTTAAGTCATTGAGGATGATTTTTTGGATGAGATTGACTTGATTTTGTCCTTTGAATATTGCGAGGTTTTGATCATTGTTATAATTCAAAGTCAATAATAAATAGATAACCCCCAACAAAATAAAAAAGAGAGTTGAAACGATAGAGATTGCTCGAATTGCTGGATTTTGTTCAAATAATGCTTTGAATGTCATGTTTTATTTTTCCGAGTGAAGGATAAAGCCAAAAAATGTATCAAGTAGAGACGCGATGCTTCGCGTCTCAAGAGCATCGCCTCGAAACTAAAGCGTCAAAAGTAGAGACGCGATGCTTCGCGTCTCAAGAGCATTGCCTCGAAACTAAACAGAGACGCGAGGCATCGCGTCTCTACAGCGAACAGACGCGATGCTTCGCGTCTCAAGAGCATCGCGTCTAGATATATGACAGACAGACGCGAGGTATCGCCTCGAAACAGAGACGCGAGGCAGAGCAAATCTACGACAATGAGTTAGAGAATGATAAGGCAAAAAACGACAAGGGTTTGTTAAGCGATACGGATAAAGCGATTCATCTATATTAACAAATATTGTCATTTATTATACTTGATGTTCAAGTTATTATTTTTCATAGTCTGTCTCATTTGATATTCAATTACTTTTTATCTCAGTTTTCCATGATAAAATAGAATTTTAATGAGACTAAATTGTCTTGATTGTCACTTTTATTATAACTGATAACTGATAACTGTTTACTGATAACTGATAATACTGATTGAAAGATATGTACAAACTTGAACACATTTTACCCGTCGCTCGTGCCATTCGTAAGCGTATAGAACAATTATTAGAACCTGTCGTCGCTGAAAAAGTGATTTATGATTTGGATAAATTAATCACACGCGCTGAGTTAGGCAAGGCGGTGGCAGATGAGATATTTGAATTATTAAATCACTACGAGACGACACGCAAAGAAATGACTGCGCGTCTTGCTGCTGATGAAAGTTCATCATTGGCGAATGAGCGGGAGTCTCTCATTCCTTCAAAATATGTTTGTCCCGTTCCTGGCGGTTGTCGTTGTAGACGATATCCGAATGGTTGGGAACGAAAGCGAATTGAGGATGAGCCGCCAATTTGTCCTAAGCTGAAACGGCCTTTAGTGGCTGTGTAAATTGTGAACATAAGGGCAATTTGGGCTATTCCCAAATGATATTAATATACCCGTTTTGCCGCCTTCAATTATCCAAAAAATGGGCTTGCGCGTGGGATTGTCACTACATATAACTGATAACTGATAACTGATAATATGATTACTTTACGCAACCTGTCTTTACAACGAGGGCTTAAACTTCTTTTTAACCAAGTTAATATCACTATCAATATGGGTCAAAAAGTGGGCCTGATTGGGGCGAATGGTTGTGGGAAGTCTACTTTGTTGGCTTTGCTACGTGGTGAGTTGCATTCTGATGAGGGGGATATGGATTTGCCGCCTCAGTTAACGATTGCTCATGTTGCTCAAGAAACCCCGGCCGTTTCTCAAGCGGCGATTGAGTATGTCTTGGATGGTGATCAGGCGTTACGTGAGATTGAGGCGGCTTTAGTGCAGGCGACGCAGGCCGGTGATGGGATGCGCGAGGCGCGTTTACATGCTCAATTTGAGGGGATTGATGGTTATACGGCACGGGCACGGGCGGCTCAGTTGATGCACGGTTTGGGTTTTGTGGTGAATGAGGATGATAAGCTGGTGAATGCATTTTCGGGCGGTTGGCGGATGCGTTTAAATCTGGCGCGGGCTTTGATGTGCCGATCTGATTTGCTATTGTTAGATGAGCCCACTAATCATTTGGATTTGGATGCGGTATTATGGTTTGAACAATGGTTAAGACGTTATCAGGGGACTTTATTGTTGATTTCCCATGATCGCGATTTCCTGGATAATGTTGTGAATATTATTGCCCATATTGAACATCAATCTGTGAATTTATATACGGGGAATTATGAATTTTTTGAACGCCAACGCGCTGAAAAATTAGCCTTACAACAGGCGGCTTATGAAAAACAGCAGCGGGAAATTACCCATTTACAAGTTTTTGTTGATCGTTTTCGTTATAAGGCGACTAAGGCTAAACAAGCTCAAAGTCGTTTGAAAGCTTTGGCACGGATGGAAAAAATTGCGGCAGCTCATGTGGATTCACCGTTTCATTTTGGCTTTGAGCAGCCTGTACAAATGCCAAATCAATTAATTCATTTGGATAAAGTGAGTGTGGGTTATACGTCAATACCCGTGTTGGAAAAAATCAATTTGCGTATTACGCCAGGCTCACGTTTGGGTTTGTTAGGACAAAATGGCGCGGGTAAATCGACTTTAATAAAATTGTTGGCAGGGCAACTTGAAAGCTTGCAAGGTGAGTGTATTTGTGGAGATGGCTTACAAATTGGGTATTTTGCCCAACATCAATTGGAGCAATTACGCGGTGAGGAGAGTCCTTTGCAGCATTTGCAATCATTGGATGCGAAGGCGACTGAACAATCATTGCGTAATTTTTTAGGCGGTTTTGCTTTTCTTGGCGATATGGCCGTGTCGCCAGTGGAACCCTTTTCGGGGGGCGAAAAGGCGCGTTTGGCACTGGCTTTGATCGTTTGGCAACGGCCTAATGTTTTGCTGTTGGATGAGCCGACTAATCATTTAGATTTGGAAATGCGTCATGCGCTTACGCTTGCTTTACAAGATTATAGTGGTGCATTAGTGATTGTTTCCCATGATCGGCATTTATTACGGACAACAACTGAGGAATTAGTTTTAGTTGCAAACGGGCGCGTGAAAGCTTTTGAGGGTGATTTAGCTGATTATCGGCAATGGCTATTTGAACAACGATCTGAACAGCGTAACGCTTCTTCTTTTACAGCGAGTCAGAAAGGGAAGGGGGCTAATCAGGCTAATCAAGCTGGGAATCGTTTAGAAAAAAAGCGTTTAGATGCGGCACAACGTGAACAACGTCGTTCGCTACAAAATCGTTTAAAAAAAATAGAGGTTGAGTTGGATAAATTGACGGCCGAAAAAACGGCTGTTGAGGCTTTACTGGCTGATCCGAGTGTTTATGATGATAAAAATAAGCTGAATGAGTTTATACACCAACAGGCTGTTTTGTCTAAAAAACTTGAAGAAATTGAGGAAAGTTGGTTGGAAGTGACGGAGGCGTTAGAGGCTTAGTTATCAGTAAACAATTAACAGTGAACAGTGAACAAAAAAGAAGCTTATGGTTTGTCACCGCCATGCGTTAATCGCAAAATCCTACGGGTTAAGTACCCGTGAAAACATCAGAAAGTATAGTGATTCATTAAATAGCTTGAAATTATTGGAATCATGTTAATCAGCGGAACCGAAGATCAGCGAAGCTAAATTGCCCTGTGGGGCGCTGCCCCACATTCACGAGCTATGAACCCTACTAGAAGAGGGCTAATAAATTAAATTTGGACGAAAATCGGGCCTCTGCAAAATGAATTTGGACGAAAATCGGGCCCTATCATGGCGCGTTTTCAGCACGATAAAATTACCCCAATCTAATCCCTTCATATACAATCCTTGTTGTTAGGTTTTAAATCCTTTTTTTATATACAATCCTTGTCGTTCGTTTTTATAAACACGCCTTGTCGTTTGTTTTTTATAGACAAATCGCAGTTGTAATCCTTGCCATTTGCTTTAAAATCAGCGTAATAATTGATAACTGATAACTGATAACTGATAACTGATATGTTTGAAAGTCTAACTGAGCGTCTTGGACAGACGCTAAAAAATATTAGTGGAAAAGGGCGTTTAAGCGAAAGTAATATTAAAGATGCTTTGCGTGAAGTGCGTATGGCTTTACTGGAAGCCGATGTTGCGTTACCGGTTGTTAAAGATTTTGTTGAACAGGTGCGACAACAGGCTATTGGAGAAGAAGTCATTGGGAGCCTGACACCAGGGCAAGCCTTGATTCGCGTGGTGCGCGATGAGTTAACGCGGTTGATGGGCAACCAGTGCGATGAACTCAATTTACACGCTCCGGCGCCTATCGTTGTCTTGATGGCCGGCTTGCAAGGTTCGGGTAAAACCACGACTGTCGCGAAATTATCCCGTTGGCTCTTAGAACGTCACAAAAAGTCGGCTATGGTGGTGAGCTGTGACGTGTACCGCCCTGCTGCTATTAAGCAATTGGAAACTTTGGCTAATGAGGTTGGGGTACACTTTTTTCCCAGTGATATTTCGCAAAAACCGGTTGATATTGCTAAGGCTGCTGTCGCACATGCTCGTAAACAATTTGTCGATGTGTTGTTGATTGATACTGCTGGTCGTTTGCATATTGATGATGAAATGATGTCTGAAATCAAGGCGTTACATCATGAGACGCAACCGACAGAAACTTTGTTTGTGGTAGACAGTATGACTGGGCAGGATGCGGCGAATACGGCTAAAGCTTTCAATGAGGCTTTACCCTTAACCGGCGTCATTCTGACTAAGACAGATGGTGATGCCCGTGGTGGTGCGGCTTTATCAGTACGACATATTACGGGTAAACCGATTAAATTTCTCGGTATCGGTGAAAAAACGACTGCCTTAGAACCGTTTTATCCTGATCGTATTGCTTCGAGAATTATTGGTCAAGGCGATCTACTGACCCTCATTGAGGAAGCGGAGCACACGGTTGATAAGGAACATGCTGAGAAGTTTGTTGGTAAGCTGAAAAAGGGACGGGGTTTTGATCTGGAAGATTTTCGCGCTCATTTGGTACAAATGCGAAATATGGGTGGCGTTGCGAGCTTGATGGATAAAATACCGGGTATCAATCAAGTGCCCGATAAAGCCAAGTCGATGCTCAACGATAAAGAAATCAAGCGCATGGAAGCGATTATCAATTCGATGACTCCCCTTGAGCGGCGCACACCGACAGTTATTAAAGGTTCCCGCAAACGTCGGATTGCTAAAGGTTCGGGTACCCTAATTCAAGATGTGAATCGCTTACTTAAGCAATTTACTCAAATGCAAAAGATGTTTAAACAAGTGAGTAAAAAACGTGGAATAGGCAATATCATGCGGGGTGTCAAAGGGAAAATGCCACCAGGAATGCGATTTTAATGCTTAATTATTAATGGTTAATGGTTAATTGTTAATTAAACCCCTAAAGCTAATGTTGTAGGGGCAATCCTTTGTGGTTGCCCTTTTTATGGGTTCGATTTTGTTTCTAGGTTCCACCTATTCACAGGCCTTCAGGTTCCAGCTTTTCAGGCAAACATCGCTAAAAAAAACGTTTCCAGAAAGCCTATTCACAGGAGGCCCCTGAAAAAGTTAGAGTTGTTCACGGCTTATTTAATAGTTGACAGAATTCAGTTTTATTATACGTTCCATAAAATCATTTATTCTATTCATTAGTTAATAAGGATTGATTACCTTGAAAGACGAATTTCCTCGTATTAAACGCCTCCCCCCTTATGTTTTTAACATTGTTAATGAGTTAAAAATGCAAGCTCGTACACGAGGGGAGGATATTATTGATTTTGGCATGGGTAATCCTGATCAGCCCCCTCCTAAGCCTATCGTTGATAAATTGGTTGAGGCAGCACAGCGTAAGGATACTCATCGCTATTCTGCCTCAAAGGGTATCCTGAGATTACGTCGTGCCATGACGAATTGGTATGATCAACGCTATGATGTGTCTTTAGACCCTGAAACGCAGGCTATTGTCACTATTGGCTCTAAAGAGGGTTTAGCCCATTTAGCCTTAGCTACGCTTGGTACTGGAGATTCAGTGTTAGTACCTAATCCAGCTTATCCGATTCATCCTTATGGTTTTGTGATTGCGGGGGCCGATGTACGTCATGTGCCTTTGATTCCAGGAGTTGATTTTTTTGCCGAATTGGTCAAGGCGATTACTGATTCTTGGCCTCCTCCAAAAATGTTGGTACTCAATTTTCCAGGCAATCCAACAACGCAATGTGTCGAACTTGATTTTTTTGAACAAATAGTTGACATTGCGAAAAAACATGATATTTGGATCATACATGATTTGGCTTATGCCGATATTGTTTTTGATGGTTATAAAGCCCCGTCGATTTTGCAAGTGCCGGGGGCAGTTGATGTGGCCGTTGAATCCTTTTCTTTGTCTAAGAGCTATAATATGCCCGGCTGGCGGCTCGGCTTTATGTGTGGCAATACGACTTTGATTGCAGCCTTGACCCGTATGAAATCTTATCTTGATTATGGCACATTTACGCCCATTCAAGTGGCGAGCATCACGGCACTAGAGGAGTGTCAGGATTATGTGTTGGAAATTCGGGATATGTATTGCAAACGTCGCGATGTACTGTGTGATGGTTTAAATGCCTTAGGCTGGGCGGTAGAAAAGCCAAAAGCGACTATGTTTGTGTGGGCAGAGATACCCGATCCGTATAAAGCCATGGGATCATTAGAATTTTGCAAGAAACTGTTATCGGAAGCGAAAGTGGCTGTGTCGCCGGGCATTGGTTTTGGCAATTATGGTGATGATCATGTACGATTTGCGTTGATTGAAAATCCTCATCGCACACGTCAAGCGTTGCGTGGTATTCGAGATATGTTTCGCAAAGATCAAAATTGATAATTGAGATGGGTGTAGCGAAGCTCCAACTTTAACCTCGAACCCACCCTACAAAAAATGCCCTGTCGCTGGGTGTCTTTGAGGTTGATGATTTGAAAACAGATAAGTAGTTAAAATCATTTGAGATAGGTTTCTCAAAGATTAATGATTTCCACGCAATAAGTTTTTGCGCGCAAAAACGGTATTTCACGCTAAAGTTTCTCTTCGCGAAACTTTAGCGTGAGCCGAAGGCCAGCGAAGCTAAATGTGGAATTGATAATTTCGATGGGTGGGCAACGCCCACCCTACAACTGATAATTGATATGATATGTTGAAACCAGTAAAAGTGGGTGTGTTAGGCTTAGGCACGGTTGGTGGTGGCACAGTGCATGTTTTGCAGCGTAATGCGAAAGAAATCGCACGTCGTGCTGGGCGTGGTATTGTGGTTAGTCATGCTTGTGCTAAAGAATTAAATCAATCTCATCCCTATAACGTTGATGAGATCGTGCTAACTGAGCAACTGACTGATGTGGTTAATCATCCTGAAGTTGATATTGTTGTCGAATTGTTAGGGGGCACCACTATCGCACGGGATATCACGTTGCAAGCTATCGCGAATGGTAAACATGTGGTGACGGCGAATAAAGCCTTGATTGCGGCTCACGGTAATGAGATTTTTGCAGCGGCAGAAGAAAAAGGGGTTGTCATTGCCTTTGAAGCGGCTGTCGGCGGGGGTATACCTGTCATTAAAGCGGTACGCGAGGGATTAGCAGGGAATCAAATTGACTGGGTAGCCGGTATCATCAACGGTACCAGTAATTTTATTCTGACTGAAATGCGTGAGAACGGCAGTGAGTTTGCCGACGTGTTAGCTCAAGCCCAACAGTTAGGTTATGCCGAAAAAGATCCGACTTTTGATATCGAAGGGATTGATGCTGCTCATAAGTTGACGATTCTGGCCTCAATTGCTTTTGGGATTCCTTTACAGTTTGATAAGGTTTATAAAGAGGGGATTACCAAAATCACGCAGGAAGATGTCCAATATGCTGAGGAATTAGGCTATAGAATCAAACATTTGGGTATTACTCAACGCACAGAAAAAGGGGTTGAAGTTCGGGTACATCCCACTTTGATTTCCAATAAATGTTTGCTGGCTAATGTTGAAGGCGTGATGAACGCCGTTCTCGTTGAATCAGACGCGCTAGGGCAATCACTTTATTATGGGGCTGGGGCTGGCGCATTGCCGACGGGTTCAGCAATCGTCGCCGATTTAGTTGACGTGACGCGCACACTGACGACGGATCCGGGTAATCGAGTGCCACATCTTGCTTTTCAGCAGAATGCCTTAGTTGATTTGCCTATTTTACCAATAGAAGAGATAGAAACGGCTTATTATCTTCGTATTACGGCATTGGACAAACTTGGCGTTTTGGCGAAAGTAACCCAGATTCTCAGTAAACAACAGATTAGTATTGAAGCCATTATCCAAAAAGAACCTTTATGTGGCGTTTCTCAGGTTTCGGTTGTTATACTGACTCATAAAGTAGTCGAGAAACAACTCAATCAAGCTATCCAAGCGATTGAAAACTTAGAGTGTATTACTGGAGAAGTCACTCGGATTCGTTTGGAAATGCTGGATGGGTAAATAATCTTTTTGATTTCGTTTTTTTGATAGTAAAAAGCGTGTGTTCTTTTCTGGATAGTGATGCAATGTGGGTGATATGATAAAACGCTGATTTTGTTTTTGAAGGCCTGATTTACGCTGATTTTTTTAATGCCATACTTTGTCAGCGGGTAGAAATCGGGTGTGGTGGATTTCAAAGCGCTCTCCCCTCATTCATTAAGCGACAAAATTAAATTGACAAGGTTTAATCAGTCGATCATCAGCGTTTAATCCCACTTTTAAACGGCCATCAGCTACATTGCACCACTTTCCTTTTCTGATTATAACTTGAAAGCATTCTCACAAACTAAAATTTGTCACTCCAAGGCTTTTTTACAAACTAAAGTTTGTGATTCCTAAAAATTGTTTTGAAAACTGATTTCTAGCCAACCGTTTTTCGCGAAAAACGCTTGTCTAGAATGGTTCATTGTTCATTGTTCATTATTCATTGTTCATTGTTCATTGTTCATTGAACATTGATAGGGGCAATAACCCATTACCCATTTTGAATCAGGAGTTTTTAATGGAGCTAACTCTTCCGGCTGGCGATGTCTTTAATGTTTATTTGACTGGCCCTAATGACGCAACTAAAGCAGTGCTGATTATCCATGATTGGTGGGGTATGCTTGATTATAACCGTGAATGGGCAGATTATTTTGCCCAATTGGGTTATCGCGCTATGGTCATTGATTTGTATGATGGGCATCATCCTGTTGATGTCAAAAAAGCAGGTGAATACATGCGTCGCTTTGACCAAAAAGTGAATAATAGTAAATTACAGACAGCACTGACAGCACTGCAAGCTTCTAACGGTAAAGTTGCTGTTTTAGGCTGGTCTTTCGGCGGTTTACAAGCACAACATGCTGCTTTGCAAAATCCTGATAAGGTTAATGCGCTTGTCTTGTTTTATTGCCGCATGATTTTAGACAAGCATAATGTGACGACATTAAATTGCCCAATATTAGCTATCTTTTCTGAAACAGAACGTACTTGGCCTGACAAACAGGTTTTTCTTGAACAGGTTATGTCTGAGGCTAATCAAATTTTACAGTGCGAAAGCTATGATGCGGCCCCTGGTTTTGCTAATCCCGATAGTCCACCCTATGACAGTGAGGTTGCTGAGGAAACTCAGCAAGTGACTGCCGCATTTTTAGAAAAATATTTTGCTTAAAATCAATTTTCTATTTGACTGATATGATGATTCAATTCAATAAGGGGTTGATGATCGGCCTGAGTGCATTACTCTGCGTTTCTTGTGTCACACCACCGATTTCTCAGCCTCAACCCACGACACAACCTACAATAACACCGGATAAGGATGAGAAGCCGCAAACACGGCCTCTACCAACAATCAGTGTACCTACGACGCCATCGACGACGGAGCCAAAGCCGCCAGTTCGACCGACAGCCCCGGTACCAGAGCCGGCTTATCCGGTGAAGCCTTCAGTTCGGCCTACCGAACCGGTATCCCCTCCAGAACCGATATCCCCACCGTCAACACCGGAAACTAAGCCTAAACCGCCACCTTCCCCTTCCCCAGCGTTACGAGTACCGGCTTCTCTTGTTTCGCTACGCAAAACGACAGCCGTGCCAGGCGGTGTCGCTTGGGTACCTTTGGGTATTCAAAGTGCCATACCACCCAAGATCAAATATAAACAGCGCCGGGTATTGGTACTACATCATGGGCAACAGTGGGTAGCCTTGGTAGGCATTCCACTGAGTGCTAAAACGGGACGACACACTGTTGTGAATCAAGAAACGGGAAAACGTTATACGTTTAAGGTTAAGGCTAAAAAGTATAAAGCTCAACATATTAAGCTTAAAAATAAACGTCATGTCAATCCCACTAGTAAGGATTTAAAACGTATTCGACGTGAACGTAAGCTAATGAGATCAGCTTTTGCCAGCCCTTGGCGAATAAGCTCAACTTCGCCCTTGCCTTTAATGCAGCCCGTGCGGGGACGTTTGAGCAGCCCGTTTGGTTTGCGTCGTTATTTCAATGGACAACCCCGTAATCCGCATACGGGTTTAGATATTGCCGTGCCGCAGGGCACACCTATTGCGGCTGCGGCATCAGGTAGAGTGCTTAAAACCGGGCATTATTTTTATACGGGTAAAACAGTGATGATCGATCATGGTCAAAAGGTAGTCACTTTGTATGGTCATTTGAATACGATTGCAGTATCCGCCGGACAAAGGGTTAAAAGGGGACAAAAAATTGGAACTGTTGGCAAAACAGGGCGTGCAACAGGGCCACATTTACACTGGAGTGTCAGCTTGAATCAAACGCTGATTGATCCAAAGTTAATAATGCAGTAGAATGATTCTTTTTTTTCAGCCAGCCAAAATCTTGAATTAGATTTAATGAATAATGGTTTAGAAAAATATTGGGGGGCAAAATTTTTTATTTTGCCCTCAGTGAAACGGTTTTTGATCATTAAACTTGTTCCTAAATCAAGGTCATTGAAAAAGATAATAGACTACGAAATTTAAAATCAATGACTTAGGTCAGTACACCAAAATCTTTTAACAATGAATAGAACGCTGATAACGGCAAATGACGCTGATCTGCGCTCAATTTATTTATTTGATTTGTTTTAATCAGCGCCAATCATGACAATCTGTATCATCTGCATTCTATTTCTTGATAGAGATGACTTTATAAGAGATAGAACGCCGATTGGCCTTGAACACTACTCAATGATTTAATCGTTTCCATCCAAAAATCTATTTTTTTGAATGGTTATCCATGCGAATTGGAAATAGAAATTTATTGGTTAAATGTCGGGTATTAGGGCAACCACAAGGGATTGCCTCTACAAAGAGCAACAACAAGGGATTGCCTCTACAAAGGGCAACCACAAGGGATTGCCTCTACAAAGGGCAACAACAAGGGATTGCTTCTACAAAGGGTAACAACAAGAGATTGCCCCTAACAAGGGCAACCATAAGGGATTGCCCCTAACAAGGGCAACCACAAGGGATTGCCCCTACTGATAATTTCTTTTCAAAACAACCACTTTGGCAGCTCAAAATGCCAAAACTGAATTGTGATTTAAGCAACTTGGTTGGCGATAATTAGCGTCAGCCGTTACTCCTGTCTAATAACGATCCATCTTGAGTGTTGCGGCTTGCGTGTTAGTTTTTTTCCCAAAATGAGGAACGTCTGTGTCTTTTAATGATTTTAATTTACACCCTGCTATTCTGAAAGCAGTACAACAATGTGGCTATACTACTCCAACACCGGTTCAGGCCGAAGCGATTCCTAAAGTACTCGACGGTCATGATATCATTGCCTCGGCAAACACCGGCACGGGTAAAACAGCTACTTTTGTATTGCCAGCCTTGCAACTTCTCGCTGAGCGTCGTTTTAACAAAAAAGAGTACGGCAAACCGTCGGTGTTAATATTAACACCAACACGAGAATTAGCTAATCAAGTGAGTCAAGCCATTCGTAATTATGGCAAAAATGTGCGTTGTTTTAGTACTAGCCTTGTCGGCGGTATGCCTTACGGCCCACAACTCAAAAGCTTATCACGCCCTATTGATATAGTGGTGGCCACGCCTGGCCGTTTGTTGGATATGCTGGAACGTCGAAGAATTGATTTATCTCAGGTCAACATGTTGGTGCTTGATGAAGCTGATCGGATGTTGGATATGGGATTTGTCGATGAAGTGAATAAAATTGCCAAATCTACCCCGGAAGATCGTCAAACGTTATTATTTACGGCAACTTGGGATAACACACTGGCAAGATTAGCGCAGAGTTTGCTGAAAGAGCCGGAGCGTATTCAAATTGAAAGCGAGCCCACTCAACACAACATTGAGCAGCGTTTACATGTTGTTGATGATATCGATCATAAAACTCGTCTGCTGGAGCATTTACTTGAGGACGAACAGGTAACGCAAGCGATTATTTTTTCCGCGACTAAACAGGGGGCTGATATACTGGCTCAGGATTTGGTAGCACAAGGACATTCGGCGGCGGCTTTACATGGTGATATGAAACAAGGGGCACGCACCCGTACTTTGACGAATCTGCGTCGAGGTAAATTGCGCTTGCTGGTAGCGACCGATGTCGCTGCCCGTGGACTGGATATCACCAGTATCAGCCATGTGTTCAATTTTGATCTACCGCGTTTTGCTGAAGATTATGTACACCGTATCGGTCGTACTGGACGTGCGGGTGCCGCAGGGACAGCGATTTCTTTTGCATTGCCAGATGATTTACTGCATTTGGAACGGATTGAGCGTTATACGGGTCAACAGGTAGCTCAGTACATTATTCCAGGGCTTGAACCGACTCGTCGTCTGCAACGTATCCGCAACAATAAGAAAAAGCGTCCATTTCGTGGAAACGATTATGGCGCTCAGAAACAGGGTTATGGTAGTGGCCCTAAGCGCAAAGGAAGCAACAGCAGTAGTCGTTATCAACAGCCCCCACCTCATCAGCATAAGCGGCGGCAAAGTGGGATAGCAGGTAAAAAAATAACGACCCCCTAACCTGATCAAATGATCAAAAAAGAAAGGGGAAAAAAGGCCACAACCCAGAAAGGGTTTTAAGGTAAACGTTTCGCTCCGCGAAACATTTACCTGAAAATGTGAATATTCCCAGGTGCAACCTGAGGAAAGAATAAATAGATAGCCTAAATGAAAAGTGAAATCGCCAAAACGGAATATTTTCGATTAGGTCACATGACAATGCTTTGCCTACTCACCCTTGAAAATGGCTACGAAATTCTAGGCAGTGCGACAAAAAGAATAACAAATGATAGGGATGAAGAAGAAGCGAGAGGAATTGCTTACCAAAGGGCCGTTTATCAGCAAATTGAATTAGAATCGCTACCACAAACGCGAACGGTAGGTGTGATAGCAACTAACCTAGTCTAAAGCCATCAAGGCAAGCCTGAAATACCTGTTTTTGTGAAGTTCAAAGAAAGCTTGCCTTGAATAGAGTTTGAGTTTAATTAAACCTTATTATGCGAACCATCACAACGTGGCGCATCTTTGGTTCCTCGACAACCACAAAAGGCGACTTGCGTCTTTTCAGTGACTTCTAATGGAACCGGTGTAAACTCAGTGCCTTTATGCGAACCATCACAAAAAGGTTGGTTTGCAGACTTGCCACAAGCACACCAGTAATGTGTTCCAGCTTCAACATCTAGTACATAAGGTGCTTTTTGAGTACAAATAGGTTCAGCCATGATTTTCTCCAGAAAGTGATAAATTGGACGGAAAGGTGGGCTGTTGCCCACCATCACTAATCTTTATGACAAGCCATCCCTGTCGTTATTGGTTTAATCCTTTATTATAACAACCTGTAGTCACAAATCTTTTATGACAAGCAATTGCTGTCGTTATTGGTTTAATCAATCACCCCTTTCCCAAGTACCTGATTTCCCGCCCGCCTTCTTTATTAATCTGATTTTCTCTAAAGTCATACCACGATCTATTGCCTTGCACATATCATAAATGGTTAGCAAAGCCATTTGTACGGCAAACAGGGCTTCCATTTCCACACCCGTTTGTCCACTTGTTTTAACCGTTGTTTGACAATGCACCGCCTGTTGTTCAGATAAAGGGGTTAAATCAACACTGATATGTGTCAACATGATGGGATGACATAGCGGAATCAAGTCACTTGTTTTTTTTGCAGCCATAATACCAGCAATTCGCGCAATACCCAAAACATCCCCTTTTTTATGTCCACCTGCCATGATTAATTCTAAAGTTTGCGGCTGCATGGTAATCAAACCTTCGGCAAGGGCAACGCGATCCGTAGTCGTTTTGGCACCCACGTCTACTATATGGGCTTCGCCAGCCTGATTAAAGTGGGTGAGTTGAGTCATAACATTTAAAAATGATACGTTGTCGAGAAAAAAATAGGCGCTAAAGCGCCTACTACAAACTATTATTTACACTCAACAACACCTAACTTAGCCGTGTCAATTTTACTGTCTCCAGAGCAATTGCTTGCTTGCACAGCAGTATAGAGGTGTGTGCCACGCGACAATGGCCCGCTTATACATCTTTGAAGACCCATCGGGATGACTTGGACATTATTAAGGGTCACGCCGCTAATCGGGTCAGAATGCGGAGCATAATAAAAGGTGTATCCACGAGCGTAGGGGTCGGTTGACCAACAAACCTCTGCTGGATTACAAGCAGGTGTGCCAGCCACATCTAGCATCGGTGTCTGTGGCGAAGGTGTCACCCCTTTTTCACATTTACCAATATGAAGAGTCGCTTGGGTTGTTGTAGAAAAATTACAAATTTGAACAAATGTAGAAAAATCGGTTAACTTAGCTGGCGCACGAAACGCCGCAACATTGGCAGTGTGTTTGTAAACCGTTTCACCTGTCGAGGTGTCCGCGGTTAATTCAAAATCTGAGCACGTTGCACTGGCACCACCACAAGCCGTGACGGTTAGGTGAGATTTACCCGGTATGTAAGGTATCACTTTCTTTTCTCCACCAATCAGCTTGGTTTCAATTGAGAGCACATCATCCTTTTCTGTATAAGAGAACGCGGAACTGATATGGTAAGAACAACTGATCAGTTTTGCAATCGTACCCAGGATGCTGGTCAGGCTCTTCCTACCATCGCGAATATCGCTGACCTCGAAGAAGGCACCACCGGTTCCACTGGCAATATGGCGTATGGCATCATGATTGGGGCCAATGACATGAGTGACAATACCGGCCTTACGCAGTTGGGAAACTATCCCATTTAAGGTATTGTCTTCTTGGTTACACTTATGGCCATCATCATGAGGGGGCGCGTCGGTTATGACAATGACAATTTTACCCGCCTCTGGCCGCCATTGTTGATCGGCCACTGCGTGGGCAAGGCCTGCCAAGAGAGATTCAGGGCCATCATTACCGCCAGCGGCTTCTAAGGACTGAATCCAGCTACGCATTTCTGTATTATCCGCAGTTAAAACGCCACCATTGTAAACCTTGTAAGGGAAATCACCGGGATCACCACAAGGCTCTGCCAGAAAATCCTTATACTCGGTGAGGCCCAAACGATAGTCAATGCCAGCTGTCTTTATCGCATCGGAAAATCCAATGACAGCACTTTGCATTTCCTCAATCTCGCCACCCATCGAACCGGTGGTATCAAAAACAAAAACGACATCATTTTGTCGGCCTTCCGAGCTACAATCAAGATAGTCACTGATCGTTGAACAATCTGCTTCAGCAGACCAAGCCACGTTCCAACTACTGACTAACAAAGTGCAGCCTGCAACGGCTGTCAGGCGAAATGCCAAGGGAAAGAGGTTTCTCATTTTCATCGCTGTAAAATCCTCGTGATAAGACTACTTTTTAAATAGGCTAGTTCAATGATCAATGATCAATGAATAATTATCAATTATACAGTTTTTGCGCGCAAAAACTGTATTTCACGCTTTAGCGTGAAATGTGGAACCGAAGAGAGGCTATGCTAAATCATTTATCTGATAAACCCTGATTATCAAATCAGGCTCTCCTAAAAAACTGATAATAAGTCAATGATTTGAACACAACTTTTTCATTTTTAATCATGAACCGCCTCAAATACACATTTACATTTTATATTCTATAAGTCTTTTTCAATACCCCCATCTAAATGGCATGAAGGTGAATTAAGACTGACTTATCCGTTTTTTGCCCCAACCCACGCCCCTAACTCGTTTTTGAAAACGACTTTAATCTTGACCAAAAAAAGCGTTTCATTAATTGTTGTTAGATTTCTCAAAGTAAAAACCGGATCATCAGGTTTCAATATTTAATGTACTGACAATAATTAAATTATTGTTAATTGTTAATAATCAATACTTAAACAACAATTCAAAGTAAAGTAGGAGAAATATCGCTTGATTATCAGTAAGAATCTGTATTCTTAAATTTATAGTCTATTTATTTTAAAAAATCAACATTTCTGAATTGGGAATTAATAGGCAAGGTAGACGCTTCGCTGCACCCACCGCCGAGGCTCTTGTTTTTATTATTATTTATAATGACATTCAAAATACGAGGGTATCAGTCATAATAGTGAAAAAATCATAAGATGTGGTAAGATTCATTGCATTTAGTAATTAATATACATTCCCATACCGATCAAAAATCGATTGGAGTCCAAGATTTATCTTGGATATTTACCCTTTTAGGTTAAGAGAAGCCATTGTGAGCAACTATAAAGAAACTTTAAATCTGCCTAAAACGAATTTTCCCATGCGGGGCAATTTGCCCCAGCGTGAGCCTGACTTCCTAAAAAAGTGGCAAGATTTAGAGTTATATCAACGACTGAGACAAGAACGACAAAACCAACCCACTTTTATTTTGCACGACGGGCCGCCTTATGCCA
Source organism: Candidatus Parabeggiatoa communis (assembly GCA_035871815.2). Lineage (GTDB taxonomy): Bacteria > Pseudomonadota > Gammaproteobacteria > Beggiatoales > Beggiatoaceae > Parabeggiatoa > Parabeggiatoa communis. The sequence continues at coordinate 4,667 of JAYQWI020001188.1, read as the reverse complement.
ATGGTGATATTCATATCGGCCATGCCGTCAATAAAATTCTCAAAGACATTATTGTTAAATCCCGGACTCTAAGCGGTTTTAATGCACCTTATGTACCCGGCTGGGATTGCCATGGCTTGCCCATTGAATTAGAAGTTGAGAAAAAACGAGGCAAATCTAACAAATCCCGCACTGCTGGCGATTTAGATGTCCGCAAATTTCGTGATGCTTGTCGTGAGTACGCCACACGACAAATAGACAGACAACGCACTGATTTTAAAAGATTAGGTGTTATCGGCGACTGGGATAACCCCTATTTAACAATGGATTATCACACCGAGGCCAATATTATCCGAGCATTAGGACGGATTATCGCCGAGGGCCATTTAGATAAAGGCTTTAAGCCAGTGCATTGGTGTACTGATTGTGGTTCCGCCTTGGCAGAGGCCGAAGTGGAATACGAAGAAAAACAATCTATGGCGATTGATGTACGCTTTCGCGTCGTCAACGAAGAGACATTGTTAACGCGCTGTCATCATGCCCCAGAACGTCTCGGTTCAGGGCCTTTATCAGTCGTTATTTGGACCACCACACCTTGGACTTTACCTGCTAATCAAGCCGTGGCACTGCATCCAGACTTAGAGTATGCCATCGTGCAATGTGAAGAGGGGCAATATGGGTCTGAACGTCTCATTGTCGCAGAAGCCTTACTCAAAGATACCCTGTTTCGTTATGGCATAGAACATTATCATGTGGTGGCCTATTGCCAAGGGCAAAATTTAGAAAATATACAGTTGCAACATCCGTTTTATGATCGTCAAGTGCCGATTATTTTAGGCCAACATGTCACGACTGAAGCTGGAACGGGTGCGGTACATACCGCACCTGGACATGGCCAAGATGACTATGTGGTTGGTCAGCGTTATGCTTTGCCCATTGATAATCCTGTAGATGGAAAAGGCAAATTTTTACCTGATACGCCATTATTTGGCGGTGAACATGTCTTCACAGCTAATGAACATGTCGTGGAAGTACTCAAAGCGCGCGGCAATCTAGTACATGAGGCACGCATTCGTCATAGTTACCCACATTGTTGGCGGCATAAAACACCTATCATTTTTAGAGCTACGCCACAGTGGTTTATCAGCTTGGATAAACAAGGCCTACGCCAACAGGCTTTAGAGGCCATCAAAACCGTAACTTGGACACCAGATTGGGGTCAACAACGCATTGAAGGCATGATTGAAACCCGCCCCGACTGGTGTATCTCACGGCAACGTAATTGGGGCGTACCCATAGCTTTATTTGTGCATCAAACCACTGGCGAATTGCATCCACGCACTCAAGAATTGATTGAAGCCGTTGCACAACGGGTAGAACAAAACGGCGTTGATGCTTGGTTTGAACTGAAAGCAACTGAATTGCTAGGCGATGAAGCCGCTCACTATGATAAAGTGACAGATATCCTAGATGTCTGGTTTGATTCGGGTGTCACTCACGCCACCGTTTTGGAAAATCAACTTCAACAACGCGTACCTGCTGATCTCTATTTAGAAGGTTCTGATCAACATCGTGGTTGGTTTCAATCAGCCTTACTCACTTCCGTTGCGATGCGTAACGGTACACCGCCTTATAAAGGCGTACTGACACACGGTTTCACCGTAGATGCCAAAGGCGACAAAATGTCTAAATCCAAAGGCAATGTCATCGCACCGCAACAAGTGATTAAAACTTTGGGAGCCGATGTCTTGCGCCTATGGGTTGCAGCCACAGATTATAGTGGAGAACTGTATGTCTCTGATGAAATTTTAAAACGAATTGCAGATGCCTATCGCCGATTACGCAATACAGCCCGTTTTTTATTAGCCAATCTGCACGGCTTTAATCCCGAAACAGACTGTGTCGCGCAAGCAGACTTGTTAGCCCTTGATCGTTGGGCAGTTGATCGCGCTTATCGCTTACAAGAAGAGATTATCAAAGCCTACGACGATTATTCGTTTCATTTGATTTATCAAAAAATCCATTATTTTTGCACGGTAGACTTGGGCAGTTTATACCTTGACATCATCAAAGATCGTCAATATACCTGTCAAACGAATAGCCTCGCTCGACGCTCAGCACAAACCGCCTTGTATCACATTGTTGAAGCCTTAGTGCGTTGGCTTGCCCCTATTCTCAGTTTTACCGCCGAAGATATTTGGCAACATAAGCCTGGGCAACGCAGTGAATCGGTTTTATTGGAAACCTGGTATGACGGCTTATTTGAACTCCCAGACAGTGCCGAAAAAAATACGGCATTTTGGGCAAAAATCTTTGAAGTACGAGAATCGATCAACAAAGCATTGGAAAAACTGCGTACTTCAGAAGCCATCGGCTCCTCTTTAGATGCCGAAGTTGATCTGTATTGTGATGACACACTTTATACTCAATTGACGAGTTTGGGTGATGAATTACGTTTTGTTTTTTTGACTTCCTACGCACGAGTTCATCCGGCGAATACTAAACCAGCGGAAGCGGTGGAAAGCGAACAAGGTTTTTGGCTTCAAGTCAAACCTTCCGAGCATCCTAAATGTGTGCGCTGCTGGCATCACCGTGAAGATGTGGGTACGCATTCTAATCACCCCGAACTCTGTGGGCGTTGTGTAGAAAATCTAGAAGACGTTGGTGAGTTGCGCCGTTATGCCTAATCAATCTTCGAAGCCCCCCTTAACGGGAAACAATAACAAGCTCAAAACAGGTGATAACCCTTCACCCTCGCCAAGCCGAGAAAAAAGTGTTCTAGTCTGGTTAGGGTTATCATTTGTCGTCATCGTACTTGATCAAATCACCAAAGTGTGGGTGAGTGCAAGCTTAGCATTAAATCAACCCATCGCCGTGCTACCCTTTTTTGATTTAAGACTATTGCACAACCCTGGTGCAGCCTGGAGCATTCTAGCCACAGCCGGCGGCTGGCAACGTTGGTTCCTAGCAGGATTAGCCCTAATCGTCAGTGGTATCATAGTCGTTTGGCTAAGCCGTCTGAAATCTCAACAACGTTGGTTAGCTTGCGCCCTCGCCTTGGTACTAGGCGGTGCTATAGGTAATGTGATAGATAGAATTTTGTATGGGTATGTTGTTGATTTTATAGATATATATTATCAACAATGGCACTGGCCAGCGTTTAATATTGCAGACAGTGCCATCAGTGTGGGTGCTGTCATGTTACTGATAGACGCACTGTGGATAAAAGGGGAGGAACAGGATAAAGGGTATTAAAGGGGGCGAACACGCAGGTTCGCCCCTACCTACGGATTTTTGTAGGGGCAAACCTACGTGTCTGCCCTGCGTGTCTTTTCAACCACTAATAAAAGCGAGTCATATATGAGCCAAGAAACTCTCACAATCACTGACAATAGAAATGGAAAAACCATTGTCTGTCCCATCATAACAGGAACGCATGGGCCCCCTGTTGTTGATTGCCATGGCATCTATACCGAATTAGGCCTGTTTAATTTTGATCCCGCCTATATCACCACAGCCAGTTGTGAAAGCACCATCACCTTTGTTGATGGTGAAAACGGCATCTTATTGTATCGTGGTTACCCCATTGAACAACTGGCCGAAAAAAGCAGCTATCTGGAAGTGTGTTATTTATTGTTATACGGTAATCTACCCACAACCGAACAAATGGATAACTTTGTTGGGAATTTCCACAAACACACGATGTTAAATGAAGGACTACAACGTTTTTATAATGGTTTCAGACACAGTGCCCATCCCATGTCCATGCTAGTCGGCGTCGTCGGTGCCCTATCCAGTTACTACTATGATGCGATGGATATTCAAAACCCAGAACATCGCAGTAAAAGTGCCTTACGTCTGATTGCCAAACTGCCCACCATAGCGGCCAACAGTTATAAGTATCTGATGGGTCAACCTTATGTTTATCCACGCAATGATTTAGGTTATGTCGAGAATCTCATGCAAATGATGTTCGCCGTACCGACCCGACCTTATCAATTTAATGAAACCGCAATCAAAGCCTTGGAAGTGGTATTAATCCTACATGCCGATCACGAACAAAATGCCAGTACCTCAACAATACGCTTGGCAGGCAGTTCACAAGCTCATCCTTTTTCCTGCATTGCCGGTGGGATAGCCACCTTATGGGGGCCAGCACATGGTGGTGCCAATGAAGCGGTGATTCGGATGTTACAAAGAATTGAGCATCCGAAAAACATTCCTGACTATATCGCCCGATTTAAGGATAAAAATAGCAACGAGCGGCTGATGGGTTTTGGACATCGTGTTTATAAAAACTATGATCCGCGTGCCAAGATTATTCGGGCAATTTGCCATCAACTCCTGCAAGAATTGGATGCCGAAAATCAGCCCTTGTTTGAAATTGCCATGGAGTTAGAGCGGATTGCGCTTTCTGACGACTATTTTATAGAGCGTAAACTCTATCCTAATGTGGATTTTTATTCAGGGATTATACTCAACGCTTTGGGTATACCCCTGAATATGTTCACAGTCATATTTGCCGTAGCCCGTACCGTGGGTTGGGTTTCGCAATGGATGGAAATGATGAACGAACCGCAAATGAGAATTGCTCGGCCGCGCCAATTGTATACCGGTGCCGCAGAGCGGGATTATGTACCAATAGATAAACGCTAAGGTTCGTAGGGGCAATCCCTTGTGGTTGCCCT